>DAIRVI010000008.1:23648-56805 GCA_036802885.1 Pyrinomonadaceae bacterium | reverse complement strand
GACGGTGCTATTGATGGGTTCTATTTTTGCCCACATTTACCGTGCGACGGATGCGAGTGTCGCAAGCCGGGACCAGGGATGATCAACTCTGCGTTGGGAGACTTTGAGATCGATATCCAGCGATCTTGGATAGTCGGTGACAAAAAACTGGATGTTGAAACAGCGCAATTTGTCGGAATTAGAAGTGCTTTAGTCTTAACAGGTTACGGCCAACAACATAAGGCAACACTTGAATATATGCCGACGACTATCGCGGAAAATTTAGGTATCGCGGCGACCGAGATAATCGCGCTAGATTCGTTCAAAGTCGTCTTCTAATCTGACAATATCGTCCTCGCCAAAATAATCGCCGGTTTGTGTCTCAATAAAGACCAGCAATTCGGTTGGGTCAGGGTTTTCAACGCGATGCCGGTCGGCTATGCGAATATCTATAGCTTCACCCGTTTTGACTAGTATTTCAACGCCGTTTAGTGTTACTTTAGCAGTGCCGCGCACGATGTACCAATGTTCGGCCCGGCGGGAATGTTGTTGATAACTGAGTCGCTTGCCTGGTAAAACTTCGAGTCTCTTTACTTTGTAATTATCGCTTTCGTCCAGGACGGTGAAACTACCCCAGGGCCTCTGTTCGAAAGCCAGTGAATCGATCTCGTTCCCCGAAGTTTCCATATCGCCATCTGCCCTCATATGTTCAGTTTAGACGAAAAAGCCGACACAGCCAATTCAACGCAGATGCAGAGAATCCAAACGCTCATTATCGGGCGTTTGATGGTCATTTTTTTGCTGCTTGTCACGAGCTGGTTTTGGTATAGCGGTACATTGAGGCTTTCTTTTGACAATTTCCCCCAAGGCCTGTTCCTTGTATTCCTGATTTCAGTCGGGCTTACGATCGTCTATTTCTTTTTGCTGCGGTTGAGCAAGAATTTCTTGTGGCAGGTTCCTGTTCAGTTTTTCCTTGATGCCCTCCTTATAACGTGGCTAGTCTGGCGCACCGGCGATCTCACGTCACCATACATTACGCTCTACATCGTACTGATCAGCGTTACTAGTTTTTTTATGAAGCCGCTTTCGACGCTACTAATGGCGGTTGCATGTGCGGTTTTGTTCATTACGCTCGCGTTTCTGTCTATTTTTTCGGTGATCGAGACAGTCGGCACGGCACCGGCGATGGGCAAGGCTGTCCAGATCGTGAGTTTTCACGTGGTCGCTCTGTTGGTTGTCGGACTGCTAGCATCAAGGCTCTCAGACCGCCGTTTCTCGGGCGAACAACTCGAAGAGACGGCTAAAACTCTTGCCAGCTTGCGCGCTCTTCACGAAAGAATTGTTGAATCGATCCGTACAGGTCTGATCACGACTGATCTTGACGGTAATATTTTCACTTTTAATTCCGCTGCGACCGAGATCACTGGTTTCAGGTTAGATCAGATGAAGGGCAGATCGATCGCAGATCTTTTTGGTGACATTACCGAACAGGTCGACCTTTCGCTCGCAGCCGCTGGCGATGGAGAGCAGATTCCGCGGTTTGAGGTGGATTTGATCACGCCTGACGGATTTGCGGTTCGAATTGGTTTTAGCGTCTCTCTACTTTTTTCCGAGAGCCATGAGGCCACGGGACTGATCATTACATTTCAGGACCTCACTGATATTCGCTCTATGGAGGAGAGCATCCGCCGGAAAGATCGTCTCGCGGCGGTGGGCCGAGTTGCTGCCGGCCTCGCCCACGAGATACGCAATCCATTAGGTGCGATGCGCGGAGCAATTCAGGTTCTCGAATCAAATACGCCGCCGGAATCGAGACAAGGCAGTTTGATGGACATCATTCTGCGTGAATCTGACCGGCTAAACAGCATTATCACGAATTTTCTTGGATACGCCCGGCCGCCCGCGAGCGAGTTTACCGACACGAATATCGGTGAGGCGATACGGGATACGCTTACATTACTACGACACAGCCCCGATGTAACGGAGCATCACGTATTGACCGACGACCTCGGCGACGAACCGATGATGATCTCTGCCGATGCCGCACAACTAAAACAAATATTTTGGAATCTCGCACGAAATGCAATACAGGCCATGCCAAATGGCGGTGCACTTCGTGTCAGACTTGCACCCGTGCCGAACAACAGGGTGCGAATAGTATTCGAGGACACTGGTTGTGGAATGTCGCCTCAGCAAGTCGAACAACTTTTTGAGCCTTTTTCCAATTCGACATCCGGCGGAACCGGTCTGGGGCTCTCGATCGTCTATCAAATAGTACGAGATCACAATGGTGTCATAAACGTTCGGAGTCACGAAGGTAAAGGCACGACGATCACAATTGACTTACCGAGGGACAATCGTCGTAGCTCGTCGGAGACGAACAAAAGGGCGGACGAATCAGCCGAACCCTCGAAACTAAAGGATTTTTTGAAAGTCGATCGCGAGGAAACCGAAATTTCCTCTTGAATTGCTGGTCTCAATTCTGTGACAATTACTATATAGGAGTTGTCCGCGCGACAACGACCGCTACCTGCACCGTTCCAAACGAACCGATTTTTCCATGGCAAATATACTAATCGTCGACGATGAGCAAAGTTACCGCCAGCTACTGAGCCTCGTTTTCGAGGAACAAGGTAACGATATCCGCACCGCGATGAATGGGCGCCAGGCGTTGGAGATGCTTGAGGCCCAACCCGCCGACGTGATCATTTCTGATGTGAAGATGCCCGACATGGACGGCATCGAGATGCTGCGCGCGGTTCGTGAGACGCTGCCTGATCTCGGCGTGATACTAATGACCGCCTTTGCATCGGTGGATACCGCCCGCGAAGCGTTCAAGTTAGGCGCAGACGACTTTATCCAAAAGCCATTCGATGTCGAAGAACTTAAGCTGATCGTCAAGAAAACGCTCGAAAAACAGGAGCTCATCGTTGAGAATCGGGCGTTCAAGCGCGCCCAGCGTGAACGCGGCAGCGTCAAGAACATTGTCGGAACGTCCGCTAAGATGAATGCGATCTTTCAAATGATCGAGACAGTGGCAGAAGTTCAATCGACAGTGTTGGTGACTGGCGAGAGCGGAACCGGAAAAGAACTCGTTGCAAGAGCGATCCACGATCTCAGCCCTCGCGCCGAAAAGCCTTTTATTTCGATAAACTGCGGCGCTTTTACCGAGACGTTATTGGAATCCGAGCTATTCGGTTATGTAAAAGGAGCGTTCACCGGAGCAAACACCAACCGCAAAGGCTTGTTTGAAGCCGCACATAACGGAACAATTTTTCTGGACGAGATCGGCGAAATGTCGCCCGCGATGCAGGTCAAACTCTTGCGTGTGCTGCAGGAAAGACGAGTCCGCCCGGTTGGTGCACACGACGAACTGCTTGTTGATGCTCGTGTAATAGCGGCCACAAATCGTGATTTGAAACAAATGACCGATGATGGCACCTTTCGCGAAGATCTCTTTTATCGGATTTCTGTCATTCCGATCCATCTGCCGCCGTTGCGCGAGCGACACGAGGACATACCGGACCTTATCGACCATTTTGTTCGAAAATTTTGTAGTCAGGCCGGAAAGGAACTCACGGTCTCGCCAAAGACCGCCCAGATACTCGAAAAGTATGCGTGGCACGGCAATGTTCGTGAATTAGAGCATACTGTGGAACGTGCAGTGGCCTTAGAGCGGTCCAACGAAATCCAGCCTGAACAGCTGCCGGATCATATTACCAATTACAATCCGCAACGAATTAGCGCGGAATTTGACCTTCCCGACTCTGGCATAAATCTCACCACCCATCTGGAAAACCTCGAAAAGACATATATTGTAGAGGCGTTGCGAAAAACCGGCGGCAATCAAACCCGAGCGGCCGAATTGCTTCAAATGCCGGTAAGATCGCTCCGGCATCTACTTGACAAGCACAGCATCCGCAGTCTGTCTGCCCAAATGCGCGGCTCAGACTAGCGTTTACCTTCTGGTTCGGACTACAAATACTTATTTTCCGCGTCTTCGATCGCTCATAATGACACTTTTTGTCAGCAATTCCTTACCAAAAACTGTTATTTCGCTAAGAAAACTCGCCTATAATTCTCACATCCACTCCGCCCTCTAATTCGCTAAATATTGTATGCAGGAGGCTTATGGCCCGTATTGAGGCATTACCCGCAGTATGGCACGGCGCTTGTAATGAAAGTCGTGACCTGGGAAAGGTACATTATTTAGAAACTTAGGAGACTGTGAACTGAAAATGAAAAATCAAAAAGGATTCTCACTTATCGAACTTTTAATCGTTGTCGTGATCATCGGCATCATCGCCGCGATCGCTATACCAAACCTGCTTGCTGCACGTCGTTCAGCTAACGAAGGTTCTGCTATTTCCGCACTTCGCACTGTGCACGGTGCTGAATTTACATATAACTCAACCCAAGGTAACGGTAACTTTGGTTCAATGGCAAGTCTGCAGGCTGCGAACTTGATCGACACCGTTTTAGGAAGCGCGACTGCCAGCACTTCGCCAAAGAGCGGTTACTTCTTCACGCTTACATTCGTGGCACCTTCGGCTACGACACCTGCAGTGTTTGCGGTGGTAGGTAATCCGACGAGCGGAAGCGGCGTTACCGCAACCGGTACACGTGGATTCGGTATCGCTACGGAAGGCGTGCTTTACACGGGTGCACCTGCTGCTCTATCGAGTACTTCGGGAGCCCTGAGTGGTACGAGTACTGTATTGAACAACTAATCATCGACCTAACGTCTTTGATAAAAGGGATGAAGTAATTCATCCCTTTTTTTGTTTATCTTGTAGTATTGCTATGGAAAGTGATGAATACGCGCAGCCCTAAATCAACCTCGAACAGCAAGTTTTTTAACTATTTGCTCGCCTCGTGGCCCGTTGTTCTGTTAACACCCCTTATCCCGTTTCCTGTTCCAACCGTTCTCACTGGCCACCCATGGAAAGCGGAGCTATCGTTATCTTTAATCCTGATTTTGTCATTGGGATGTCTGCTTTTCAGGCAGAACCGAAAAAACATTTCGACTGTCACCGGGATCCCTGCATTTTTGCGCATCATTGTGCCGATTCTGCTTCTTGTCGCGTGGAGTGGTTTCTCGATATTGTGGGCAGGATCCATTAATTCCGTCTTACATCACACCTTAGTTTGGGCCGCTTATTTAATATTTTTCCAGTTTGCTCTTTTTATCGTCTCGGACGCAAGGCTTTTAAGCCGAACATTTTTTGTGCTTGGTGCGGTAACTGCGATCCTTTGTATCAACTGCATTGTTGAATACCTGTTTAGAGAAAATTTGGGCCCGACTTTTGGTTTTCGCTACGGTCGATTTGCCGAAACGTGGGCCGCCCTGCTCCCGCTTTTCCTTTCATTCAGCTTGCGGCTGAAGGGGAAACACCTCGTTTGGACCGGAGCGACGACATCGGCAGTTTGGTTCGCGCTCCTGTTTGCAAATAGCAGAGCATCTTTTGCTTCGGCCGTTGTAGGTTTGATCGTTTTCGCTTTGTTGAGGGTGTTCGCGAACACGGAGCGACGCGATAACAAGCTACTTGTATTGGGTGTTGCCTGGTTGATTTTGTTGGGAATCGTGTCTCAAATTCCGGCTTTGGTTACTGGTGAGGCTAAGAGATCGCCGATCGTGAGCCGCGTCGTGACGAGTTCGCAATCCGATCCAAGTAATAGCCTTGGCCAAAACATTAGATTTCTTTTTGCAAAGGTCGGCGTCGAGATGTTCCGTAGGAATCCAATTGTCGGCGTTGGCGCAGATAATTACGGCCTTGAATTCAACAAATATCGCGAGATCATCTCCACACAGCCCGAAAACGCGGTTCTTGTCAAAGGCAACGAAGATGCTATACCTGAAAGGGCTCACAACGAATATCTTCAGATCGTTGCCGAATTGGGTATCGTCGGTGGCCTGATATTTCTTGTTTTTTTGATCTTTCTGTTTCGGCTGAGTCTAACTGAGGTTAAAAACAAAATCACCTCACCCGATAATATCCTCACCCACGCCGCAGTTGCAGGGATAGTCGCATTTTTACTCAGTTCTGGGTTTAGCTCCTTTTCGTTCCGTCTCGTTCAGAATGGCATTGTTTTCTTCTTCCTTCTCGCGTTGTTAATGCGAAATGGCGTGCTGCAAGCGACTCGATCTGAAAAATATAGAATCCTACCGGCAAACCGTTCAAAGACCGCCGTCCTGATTGTCTCTATGCTGTTTTGCCTCGGTCTGGCTACCTATAGCACGCTAAAGGCAGCGGGCCAATATTTGGTGTGGAACGCAGAACATACTCAAGACTATTCAACTGCTGTGGCCGACTATGATATGGCGATAAAACTCGATCCGGCAAACCCCGCCTCTAATTTCTCCTTGGGATCGATTCTCCTAAACCGCCATCAGTTTAACGAAGCCGCAGTCGAATATCGCAAGTCGATCGAAAAAGGAGTTAACACCTCGGCGTCCTACTCGTATTTGATCTCGGCGTATACCCTTGCAGGCGATCGTGAATCGGCACTTGCGGCAGCTTACGAAGCCGTGCGGATTTTTCCCTACTCGACGTTTCTCCGCACGCGTTATGCCGTGCTGTTAGCAGATGTTGGGCAAACAGTGGAGGCCGATAAACAATTTGCCATTGCGAAGTCGATCGACGAGAAACAGGCTGAAACTTGGCGGATTTTGATCACACAAGGAACATCAAAAGCGGCCGACGCCACACGAGCGGGAATCGGAGTCTCAAAATTAGACGACCTCTATCCAGCTACCGGATTGTATGCGGTAATAGATGAACGTACCTTAAGATTTCCGAAGGAAAAATTCCAATTTCCGCCACAATGAGCCCGTATTTTTATTCGTCTGAATGAACATTCGTAAAGTGATTTAGTCGAGATGTTGTATAATTAATTTCGGATTCACCACGTCCTTTCGACCTATCTTTACAGTGTAGGTATCCAAGTCGAAATGCTTCAAAATATATTTGTCATTGCGAAAAACACCTTTCGTGAGGCCGTTCGAGACCGCATCCTGTACAACCTGATCCTCTTCGTGCTTTTAATTACGGCAAGTGCGATCTTCCTCGGTGAACTGGCTGCCGGGCAGGAATCGCGTGTCATTGTAAATCTGGGTTTGAGCTCGATCCTGCTTTTCGGAACGTTCATCGCAATTTTCGTCGGCGTAAGTCTGGTCTGGAAAGAGATCGAAAAACGAACAGTCTATTCAATTTTTTCAAAGCCGATCGCACGGGGTACGTTTATCGTCGGCAAGTATTTGGGTCTATGTCTCACCCTATTGGTTAATGTCCTGATCATGGGCAGCGGCATATCACTTGCCTTGCTCTACGTCTGCAGTGGGGGGCTAGCCTGGTCGATCTGGGGAGCTATATTGCTAATTTTCCTTGAACTAACGATAGTAACCGCCGTCGCCATTATGTTTTCCTCGTTTTCCACGCCGGCACTTTCTGCTCTCCTAACGTTTTTTGTTTTTCTCATCGGCCATTTCAGCTCATCCCTGCTCGATCTTGCAAAAGGTCTCGGGTCGAAATTTGCGATCAGTTTTTTTACAGCTGTCTACGCAATAATGCCAAATCTGTCGAATTTCAGTTTTATTGCTAACACCGCGAACGGTAACGTTACGCCCGCCACTATGCTCGGCGGTGCGGCCGCCTATGCCTTGGCCTATAATGTCGTCCTAATTACGGTCACGGTAATGATATTTAGCCGCCGAAACTTCAAATAGATGGGTGCACACTCGGTGAGAAACTTAGTACTTCCGATAGCGATCTTGTTCGTTGGATTGACTGTAGTGGTCGTTTTGGGCCCAGTTTTAGGACGTAATCGCCCCGAACTGCCCCCCGGTTACGACGACAGCGACCTTTCGATGAATGGCTCTCGTTTGAAAGGTTTTGCGCTTGGGTTCGAAGGCCTTATGGCCGATTGGTATTGGATGCGTTCGCTCCAGTACGTTGGCGGTAAAATTGTGCGAAGCGACCGGTCGGACCTTAACATCGATGACCTTAGCAACCTGAATCCACGACTTCTTTACCCGTTTCTCGAGAACGCGACTGATCTCGACCCACATTTCATCGCGGCTTACTCATACGGAGCCATCGTACTGCCCGCAATTGACCCCGAAAAAGCCATTGCGATTACCGAGAAGGGTATTGCCAACAATCCCGGCGAATGGCGGCTATATCAGCATCTTGGTTACATATATTGGAAGCTAAAACTTTACGACAAAGCAGCCGAGATATATGAACGCGGTTCGCAGGTGCCCGATGCGGCGCCTTTTATGAAGTCGATGGTCGCGTCGATGAAAACCGAGGGCGGGAGCCGTGCAACCGCACGACAAATTTATCGCGAAATGCTTGACGGATCTAGTGATCCGTCGATCAGATATAATGCCGAACGAAGACTGCTTGAGCTCGACTCTCTTGACGAGCGTGAGGCAATCGACCGCACACTCAGCGAATTTTTGAAGAGAAACGGCCAGTGCGTTAATAGTTTGATCGAAATTGTACCAGCCCTATTGAAAATAGATTTGCCTGAAAACAAGGAATTTCGTGTCGATAAATCAAATCGTCTCGTCGATCCGACCGACGCCCCGTATTTGCTCGATAGAGAAACCTGCACCGTTAAAGTTGACGTTGAGCGCACCAAATTGCCGGTCAAATAGGTTATGGAACACACAGAAATCACCCATCACTCTCCGATGGATCCGGCAAACGGTTTCTGGAATACGAAATGGTTTGGGTTGACCGTTATATTTTTGGTCGTATCGGCGGTAATGGTCCCGATGGCTTTTATGGGCATTCCGGACGGTTACGATTTACTGCAGCACCTGAGATTTGCTACGACCTATCATCAGGCTGTCCTAAATGGAAACTTCGCTCCCGCGTGGGCCGCAAGTGATAATTTCGGATTCGGAAGCGTCGGCATCAGATATTACCCGCCGCTTGCATATTACCTGCTCGTTTTGGTGAGGTCGATCACGGGCAATTGGTTTGATAGTTTTTGGATCACATCGTTTGGCTGGATGTTAATTGGAGGAGTCGGGGCCTATTTCTGGGCGCGGGAATGGAATAGAGGCTGGCCCGCAACCCTAGCCGGGGTCATTTACGTGATCGTTCCCTACCATACCTTCGAAATTTATTATTTTGTCCTTTACGCAGAGTTCGCTGCCGCGGGAATCCTGCCTTTCTGCTTTTTGTTTCTCACTCGGATGTGCACTCGGCGGCATTGGGCCGACGTCGTCTTTTTCGCGATTGCATACTCACTTTTGATTCTCACACACATTCCTTCAACCATCATTGCATCGGTGGCTATGGCCGTTTACGGACTGCTGATCCTCGATTGGCGGCACATCAAGACCATCGTCATTAAACTCACTACAGCATTCGCGCTAGCGCTTTCCGCGACTTGTTTTCATTGGTTAAAGACCGTAACAGAAATGAATTGGGTAATGCATAACTCGCCCGAATATTTTTCTACCGGAGCTTATGACTACGCTCAGAATTTTTTCCCGTTTTTCCTTTATTACCCGCCGGTTAAATATTTCCAGAAATTCCTTTGGCAACTCGACATCCTAATTATTATTTCAATTCTTTTCCTTGTCCCGACAACTGTTAAACTGCTTATTAAACGGCCGACACACGAAGCACATACCGTGGAACGCCGGTTTGATCTAGCCCTTTTGGCAACGGCCTCACTTTCGATCATTCTGTTGAGTTCTGCCACCGAGTTTTTTTGGAAATACATCACCGTTCTACAAAAGATTCAATTTCCATGGCGATGGCTGCAAATAACTTCCCTACTCGGCGCGGTCGGTTTTGCGGTCGCGATGCCACGTCTGATATTTTCTCAAAATAAGTTTAACCGCAGGGGAGCATACCCCATCCTTTTGTTCATACTTTTGGTACTATTCTTCGACATTACCCAGATCATCTTACCGTCGATGCCTCTGTCCAGAAGCGCATTTGACCAAAAAGTCAGCAATATCGACAATGAAGAAGGATGCGAGTGCTGGTGGCCGATCTGGGCAAAGAGAGGCGGATTTAGCCAGCCGGAGCGCACTATTGCTGGCGGACGGCCCGTCGTAGTTAGCGAATGGCAGGACGAATCACGGGCCGTTACGGTCGGCGCCGGTGATGCCACGGACCTGAGGTTCGCGACGTTCTATCACCCATATTGGCGGGCTATTGTAAATGATGAGGTCGTTGCGATCGGCAAAGATGAAAACGGGGTAATACTTGTTCCGCTTCCCGCTGAAACCTCGACTGTACATTTATTTTTTAAGGAACCAAGATTTCTTTTTGCAGCAAAATTGGTATCTTTAGCGATCTGGCTTTTGTTCGCCGCATTCATTGCCAGCTACCTCGTTAACCTCACGCGAAATCGGAATATCACCGCGTAAATGGAGAATTTCTCTTATGGAAAATGCAATCGAGATCAGGAATCTGACTAAAGATTACGAAACTGGCTTTTGGAAGAAAAAGCGTGTTCGTGCACTCGACGATCTGTCCCTGAATGTACGGCCGGCTCAGATCTTTGGCTTTCTCGGCGGCAATGGCGCCGGCAAGACGACAACGATCAAGCTGTTGATGAGCCTCATTTTTCCGACCAATGGCTCCGCAAAGATTCTCGGTTTTGACATATCTGATGTTGAAATGCATCGTCGCATTGGATATTGCCCGGAGAACCCTTATTTTTACGATTACCTGACGGCTCGCGAGCTGATGGAGTATTTCGGCGAGCTATTTGGTTACGACGCAGCGACACGGCGGCGGAAATCTGAGGAGTTGCTCGCCGCAGTCGGATTAGAGGAGAAAAACTGGAATAGACAGTTGCGTAAATTCTCAAAGGGCATGCTTCAACGCGTCGGCCTTGCCCAATCGCTCATAAACGATCCAGAGATCGTTTTTCTGGACGAACCGATGTCCGGCCTCGACCCGGTCGGCCGACGCGAGATACGCGAATTGATAGCGAACCTGCGCGAAAAAGGCACGACCGTCTTTATGTCGACGCATATCCTCTCAGATATTGAGGCTTTGTGCGACGAGGTCGCGATACTTCGCAACGGCAAACTTGCTGCGTCCGGCAATCTAAATGACCTCTTAAGCGACTCAGGGGAATCCCGGGTGCTAGAGATCAGCGTTCAGGGAGTGGCGGGTGAGACCATCGCCGAACAAATCGATCTGATCGCCGGTGCCAGCCTTCGTGTGAAGCCAAACGGGGCGATAATTCAGGTTCTTGACGAATCCGATATCGAAGCTGTCCTCAAGATCACCCGCGAAAACGGCGGCCGCCTCGCCTCGATCCAACCCGTTAAACAATCGCTCGAAGAGTTATTTGTAAAGGAAACAACCGAATTGGATGCGGAAGCCCGCACGAAGTGAGATCACTCGGAAATACTGTTCAATTTGAGTCGAAGTGTTGTCCGTTTTCGATCTGTTTTGTTTCCATCCGACCGGTCCATTGCTCAGAGCGCCCTGACATCGTGGGGCCTGCCGGATTCAAATCACTGCTCAGCTTTTATCGCCGTCACCTTCCAACGGATATTCGCCCTGTCGTCGCTTTTATCGAAGCCATCGAGCGTCAGCGTTATCGGAATGATCTGGTTAGGGCCAAGGACGGCTTGTTGAACCGGAACGACGAGAATGCGGCGCTCGCGAATAACATCGTTGAATTGGGTGACGACAGCGACGTTAACTTCGAGGACGTTGATCGTTCTTGTTCCCTTATTTCGGATCTTGCCGCTAATGAACATCGAGATCTTGCCCGTTGCCATTGGCGACTGGACCGTTTTGTCATCGGTCGAGATGATTATGTCCTTGTTGAGTTCGGCAAATTCCGGCGAGCCCTCGCTAAAAGACCCTTCGAGGATCTTCGCTGTCTGAACCTCGATCGGAGGCCTGAACGAAAGAAGGTAGATCGCACCGGCGATCACTAATGCCGCGACCGCTAGGCCCGCCACAAAAACTCGATTAATGCCCTTTTTTCCTTCTTTATTTTCGAGAAATAAATCCATAGATTCACCGTTCCCACGATATTAGACGCGAATTTCTACAATATGTTCCAATAGGTTATCATCTTGTCCGAAGACCCGAAAATGTCCACCTCAAAGGCAAAAGTTTCACCTCTGCCGGTTTATGTCGAGGCCGCTTTGCCGGTTCCGCTGAGACGCGTATTTACGTATCGCATTCCGGAGCGTATGCGCGGTCATATAAAGCCGGGAGCTCGATTAATGCTGCCTTTTGGGCGGCGTAACCTGACCGGATACGCGGTGGGATTGCACGCCGAACTTCCACCCGATGTCGAGATCGACGAATCGAAGATCAAAGACATTATCGAGGTGACTGACGCCGAACCGCTTATTACGCCCGAAATACTAAAGCTCACGCAATGGACCGCAGATTATTACGCCTCGTTTTGGGGCGAGATGCTTAAGGCCGCTCTGCCCGCCGGGATAAATACCGAGCGAGTGCGTCCAAAGCGGCGAAAGGCAGTTAGGTTATTGTCCCCGATAGCTGATATCGACGACAAACCGTTGACCGCGTCGCAGCAATGGATCCTGGATCTTCTGTCAGCAAATGGCAGTGAGATGCTTTTTACCGAGGTTTTAGAACGAGCCGACGTAGGAGCTTCGCCGATCAATACGCTCGTGAAACGCGGAATGGTCGAAATTTATGTTCAGGACGTAATGCGCGACCCGCTTGCGGGTGCAAACTTCCCGGTTCCTGACGATTTTACCCTCACGGGCGAGCAACAATCGGCGTTCGATCAGATCACGTCGGCATTAACAATGGACGGCGAATTCAAGGCATTTCTTCTTCACGGAGTTACGGGCAGCGGTAAGACCGAGGTGTATATTCGCGCAATGCAGTTTGCACTCGACGCCGGACGCTCGGCGATGATGTTGGTTCCGGAGATCTCTTTGACACCCTTGTTCGCAAGGCGATTACGTACCGTTTTCGGATCGGATGTCGCAATTCTGCATTCAAATCTTTCGCAGGGTGAGCGATTTGATGAATGGCGTCGCATAAGGCGCGGCGATGCGAGGATCGCGATCGGCACTCGATCCGCAGTTTTTGCACCGCTCGAAAACATCGGCCTCGTGATCATTGATGAGGAACACGACGCGTCGTACCGACAGCACGAATCGCCGTTCTATAATGCCCGCGATGTCGGTGTGATGCGGGCGCACTTAGCTGGTGCGGTGGTCGTGCTTGGCTCAGCAACGCCGGCGATGGAATCGTTTTACAACGCTCAGACCGGCAAATACACATACCTTCATCTGCCCGATCGCATCGGCGGACGCGGGCTTGCAACGGCCGAGCTGATCGATATGCGCGAGGTTTTTAAGCGGTTCGGCAAGGAAGTACCGCTATCGCCCGAGTTGCTCGACGCAATTGCAGAAACTCACCAAAAGGGCGAACAGGTCATAATTCTACTGAACCGCCGCGGCTTTTCGCAGTTTGTGCTTTGCCGCACTTGCGGCGAGACGCTCAAATGCAAGAACTGCGACATCACGCTTACTTTCCACCGCGGCGCGGGTAATCTGATATGCCATTACTGCAATTATCGAGAAAAATCGCCTAAGGTCTGCCCGCATTGCCAGAGCGAATATCTCTATTTCGTCGGCGAAGGCACAGAGAACATCGCCGACCAGCTCGCGAAAAAATTCCCGGCGATGCGCATCGCGCGTGTCGACCGAGACTCGATGGCCCATAAGGGCGAGCTCGAGGACGTGCTGCTCAAATTTGCTGCGGGCGGCCTCGATATGCTGGTCGGCACACAGATGATCGCAAAGGGTCACGATTTTCCGAAAGTGACGCTTGTCGGCGTCATTTCCGTCGATATCGGGCTCGGATTGCCCGACCTCAGGTCGGCGGAAAGGACATTTCAATTGATCACTCAGGTCGCGGGACGATCCGGACGTGGGCTGAAGCCTGGCAAGGTACTCATCCAGACGTATTATCCGGAACATTACGCTTTGCGGCACGCGAAAGAGCAGGACTATGAGGGGTTTTACAACGAGGAGATCAAGTTCCGCGAGCGTCTTGGATATCCGCCGTTCTTCGTGCTTGCATCGATCTTGATCAAGCATCGCGACCACTCTTATGCGTCGAAGAATGCGAATATACTTCGGCGTTCGCTTGATGCGGCCAACACGGCCAGAAACGCTCGTTTCCTCGGCCCGGCGCCCGCGTCACTCTCGCGTCTCAAGAACGAATACCGCCTACAGATAATCATTAAATCGATCAACCGCCGCTCGCTTCGTGAAACGCTCGATATCGCACTCTCCGACGCGGAGTCGAAAGGCTGCGACTTTAGGACAGTGAACGTCGAGATCGACCCGGTAAATTTGATGTGATGAGAGCGGGCCGGGCAAAAAACGCCAGTGGAAAATCTACCCTATTGTCCTCGATAAATCGGTCTATTGGGGTTTACTAATACTAGTTGATCGCTTTCGAGCTAAGCTCAGGCTCCCTCAGTTTTACTTGTGCGTACACCTCGGCCATCGATAGTTTACAATTGATAGACTCGAGCGAGATCACGTCTTCGCGTTCGTTGTAGATGCGATAGATCCACTGTTTTGCATTCTGACGGGCGTAATGCTCGATCCGCATTTCGTCCTCGTTTACCAAAATACATTCTTTGAGTTTCGGTATGGCAAGAAACTCCTGAAGTTTTTGCGTGTGACCAGTCGTCTTAGACAAATTTGAGATTATCTCGACGACGAGGGTGGGATTTTGAAGAAGCTCAAATTTGTTATCGGCAAACACAGGTTCGCCATTTACTACCACGACGTCGGGGAAGCAGATCGAATCTTTTCCCATCTGGACTTGCATATCGTTTGCATAGATCTCACACGTACTGCGATGCATGCGGCTGCCGATGGCGACCGTAAAATTCGACGAGATCAGATTATGCCAGCGGTTTGCCGCCGGTTTTGGCTGGACGCGACCGTCAAAATACTCGCTTTTCGCGACATCACGTCGTCCGGCTGACGCATAATTCTTGATTTGTTTACTGCCCGATTGGTCTATTGTGTTGTGGTTCATACTGCGAAACTACTCCTGTAAAAAGATGGTAAAACTGCCGTTAATCAGGATTACAAAGACTGAAGACTTTGCGTGGGCTAATTTGTTTGCTAAAAATAGTGTGACACACGCGACGGCAAACATTCAAGAAATTTTTTATGAACCTCGATCAATTGGCAGAAATGACCCGCTCGACCATCGAACACGGCTCGCCTGATCTCGAAATCACTTCGGCGGCGGGTCTAGACATTGCGGGCGAGGGCGATGTGACCTTTCTCGCCAACCCGAAGTACTTCCCGCAGATAGCCGAAACGCGGGCCTCGGCGATCTTTTTGAATGATGGCGTCAAGATCGATAGGCAGGATATAGCGGTGTTGCGAACCGCTGACGCGTATGTCGCCTATACGCGGGCGATGCGCGTGTTTTTCCCTGATCCGTCAATAAAACCATTTGTCCATCCGACCGCGGTTATCGATCCGTCGGCGACCGTTGCGAACGATGTCGAGATACACGCAAGTGCGGTGATCGGAGCAAACTGCACAATTTCCAGCGGCGTAAGAATTATGCCAAACGTCACACTATACAATCGCGTGACGGTCGGCGATGGCTCGACAATTCACTCAAATGTATCGGTTCGTGAAAATTGCGAGATCGGCCGCAACTGTATTATTCACAATAATTCCACGATCGGCTCGGACGGCTTTGGCTATGCCAGGGACGAAGATAAGCGTTGGCTCAAGATACCGCAGACGGGCCGTGTCGTACTCGAGGACGACGTCGAGATTGGTGCAAACACGGCGATCGACAGTGCATCCGTCGGCGAAACGAGGATAAAGCGGGGAGCGAAAATCGACAATCTTGTGCAGATCGGGCATTCGTGCACCGTCGACGAGGACGCTCTGATCTGCTCGCAAACCGGTCTCGCCGGTTCGTCGCACATCGGCAAACGCGTCATTCTTACAGGCCAAGTCGGAATCGCGGGTCACCTGAAGATCGGCGATGATGCGGTTTTTACCGCGAAATCCGGAATCTCGCACGATGTTGAGCCCGGCAAGATAATGTCAGGCATTCCTGCTTTCGAGAATCGCGACTGGCTGCGTTCGACGGCGGCCTTTCGCAAATTGGGGGAAATGGCCCTGCGTCTAAGAAAGCTCGAGAAACACGTTTTCGGCGACAAATAGTATGCAAAAGAACGAAAAGGTAATCATCTTGCTATGCGTAATCGTGACAATTGCGTCAGGCATTTTGCATTACGCACATGCGAATGCGGTTCTTGCCTTCATCGTGACCGCGGCCGCGTTGGCTCTGCTTGCAATGATCGTCGGCGATGCGACCGAACAGCTCGGCAGTCGTCTCGGGCCGGGGGCGACCGGAGTCCTACAGTCGGGTCTGGGAAATTTGCCCGAGCTGTTCGTCTGTATATTCGCCCTGCGGGCCGGCCTCGATACGGTCGTTCAGGCCGCTCTGGTCGGGTCTATACTAGGAAACTCAGTGCTCGTACTTGGGCTTGCACTGTTTTTCGGTGGCCTTAAAAACGGCACTCAACGCTTCAATTCCGAACCGCCAAAAATGATCGTCACGTTGATGCTTTTGGCCTCTGCGGTGCTCGTCATTCCGACACTCGCCAAACAATTGCACACGCCGGCAGAGGCGCACATTTTGAGCCTCGACATCGTGCTTGCCGTGATCCTGCTTGTTTTGCTTGCGGCAAATATCTATTTCTCGGTAAAAGGCGACCCTGCGGTGGCGATAAATTCCGGCGAATCCGGTCACGCCAAGTGGTCAATGAAATTAACTATCATCGTGTTGGCCGGTGCCGGTGTCGGAGCCGCGCTGGTATCGGATTGGTTCGTTGAGGCGCTGCAGCCCGCGATGGCCAGTTTGGGAATATCGGAGACATTTGCGGGACTTGTAGTGGTAGCAGTCGCAGGTAACGCGATCGAAAACTTGATCGGTATCCAGCTGGCGTGGCGCAATCAGGCGGATTACGCGATCAGCGTGATTCAAAACAGCTCGCTGCAGATCGCTCTCGGCCTGTTCCCCGTGCTCGTGCTATTGTCGTATGTTCTTGGCGGCGCGATATTGACATTCGTCCTCTCGCCTATGCTTGTCGCCGTGCTGCTGCTTGCGGTGATCGTTAGTGCATTTATCGTTTACGACGGCGAATCGATCTGGCTGGAGGGCCTGGCGTTGATAGGCCTCTATTGCATAATCGCAGCATCTTTTTGGTGGGGATAGTGGATTTTAGATTTTAGATTTCGGATTGCGGATTATGGAAAAGCAATTATCAGAATCAGGTTACGACATCACACCGTTGAGCAAAGAAATAGTTGAACGGCTCGCTCAGGATTTGAGCGAAGACGAACATCGTATTCTATTAAATCACGGCACTGAGCCCGCGTTTTGCGGAACGCTGCTCGACAATAAGCTGGAAGGAACCTATACGTGTCGGCTTTGCGGATTGCCGCTGTTTAGCTCGAGTGCAAAATTCCACTCGGGAACCGGCTGGCCTTCGTTCTACAAGCCGTTCGACAAGGACCATTTGACTAATATCGAAGACAACAGTTATGGCATGCGCCGCGTCGAGATCCGCTGCGCCCGCTGCGGCGGCCACCAGGGACACGTCTTCCCCGACGGCCCGCCACCGACCGGACAGCGATATTGCCTTAATTCAGCGTCGCTTGAGTTTTTTGAAGACGGCGAGGAGATCCCGCAAAAATCGTAGTAGTCACTAATTGGTTTGAACCAAGCACCAGCCCTCATTACGATTTTACCAGATTAAACTCTTACTTCCGGTCTTTAAAGCTATCAAACAAACGGGTATGCCGGCTGGTGAGCGGGATCATTCGGCCGTTGATGAAAACGTATTTTACGTTTGTTCGCGGCTCGAGGATGTCGCCGTCCGTGACTACGATATTGGCGATCTTACCGGCGTCGATCGAGCCGAGCTGAGCGTCAATGCCGAGGATTTGGGCCGCATAGAGCGTAACGGATTTGAGCGCGTCCTCGCGTGACAAGCCAAATGCTCCGGCGATGCCCGCCTGATACGGAAGATCGCGGACCTCCTGCCCGTTATCGCCGGTCGAGATGCAAAATTTTACACCGGCCGCGAGCATTTTAGCCGGAGCCTCAAACAGGAAATCATAGGGGTCACCGTCGCGAACCGGCAAGCTGTAGATATTTGTGTAAACGACGGGAATGTTATTTTTCTTAAGATCATCGGCCGCTTTCCACGCTTCCTGTCCGCCGATTATGATCGCCTTTAGCTTCATTTCAGCGACAAACTTCGCAACACCGCGAATGTCACGCTCGCGTTCGGCGGTAAATATCACGGGCTTTTCGCCACGAATAAAAGGCGCCATCGCCTCGTTTTTCAGATCAGTCGCGGTGTAAGGCAGCGTCTTGTCTTTTGCGTAAGCATCTCTCGCCCGAAGGTAGTTTTCCGCACCGCGAAACATCTTTTTGAGTTCGTCGATCTGGGCGTCCCGGCGCTTTACGGCCTCGTTAAAATCTAAGGGCGGGCCGCCTTGGCCAAAGCCTCCGCCAAACCCTCCGCCGGTCGCGACTCGCGGAAAATTGATAACTAGTCCAAATTCACGAATTACCGCCATTTCGTCCTGCGTCGAGCCGTTCAGATTGATGACCGCCGCCTGACCGGCGATTATTCCGCCCGTTGGATACGAGAGAACGGTCGTGATGCCATTGACGCGAGCAATCGAAACGTGGGACGAATGTGGATTGATTCCTTTGATCGCCTTTGCGTTCGCGTTCATCGTACCGATCTCGGAAACGTCAACCGACGCATTAACGCCCTGTGTGATCTCCGCCAGGCCTAGATTGGTGCCCGCGTCGATCATGCCGGGAAAGACCGTCAAACCTTTGCCGTCGATGCGTTCCACACCGCCCGGAATCGAAACATTGGCTCCGACAACCGCGATCTTGCCGTTTTGGATGATGATAGTGCCGCTTTCGATCGTCGGCCCTGACACCGTAACGATCCGCGCGCCGATAATTGTAAATGTACCGGCCCGGCCGGTCTGATTCTGCTCCGAGCCGTCATTCTGCGCCTGAATCGAAGAAATGGAACCACAGATGACCACGGATAAACACAGATAAAGAAACTGATTTAGCAACTTCGAACTTTGAACCTTGAACCTTGAACTCATTATTCGTTCCCTCCGTCGTCATACTCGGCGTCGTCACGGTCGCCCCGGCGTTTTTCTTTTGGAACTGCAGGCGGTGTACCGCCGCTACCCGGAGCCTTGTTTACGTCCAGCTTTTCCAGCATTTCGCGTTCTTTGGCCATATCGGCACGCATCTGCACGTCTTTCGCGCGGTCAAAAAATATCTCGCCTTCGATAAAGGTCATTTCGACCCGCGAATACACGTCGAACGGGTGGCCCGTCCAGATCGCGATGTCACCATCTTTTCCAACCTCGATCGAACCTGTGCGTTTGTCGATACCGAGTTGTTTCGCCGGATTTATCGTGATCATTTTCAAAGCGTCTTCCTCTGGAACACCTCCGTATTTCATCACTTTGGCGGCGTCGAGATTGAGACGTCGCATGCGTTCGTCGGAGTCGGAGTTGATCGAAACGTTGACTCCATTCTTCCACAAGATATAGGCGTTGTAAGGTATCGCATCGTAAGCTTCGAGTTTATAACTCCAACTGTCGATAAAGATCGAGACGCCCGTGCCGCGTTTTGCGATCTCGGGGGCGATCTTGTACGCCTCGAGGCCGTGCTGAAGCGTCGCCACGCGGAATCCGAACTCATCCGCAAGCAGCAACAGGTTTAAATGCTCGTCCGAGCGATAGCCGTGGGCGTGAACGAGGCGTTTGCCTTCGAGCACCTCGACGAGCGGCTCTAGTTCCAAATCCTTGCGAGGCGGGACCTTTGTTTTACCAGCTCTAAAATCGGCCCAAGCCTGTTTGTAATCTCGCGCACGCAGCAGAGCGTCGCGCATAGTCTCAACAACGCCCATACGGGTTCGCGGATAGCGACTCGGCGTTCCCGGCGGTGCAAACGATGTCGAACGTTTAACGTTCTCGCCCATCGCGAACTTTATGCCCGGCGGCGCGTCCGCGACCGGATAATCCTCAACTGGATGGCCCCATTTGAATTTCACGGTCGAATTCTGTCCGCCGATCGAATTTGCCGATCCGTGTAACAGATTTGCGGATGTGACGCCGCCAGCCAGAGCACGATAAATTGCAATATCGGTCGGATCAAGCACATCCCTGATACGGGTCATCGAGGTCACCGAAAATGTGCCCTCATTAATCGCGCTCAACATCGTGTGCGAATGGCAATCTATGATGCCCGGCGTCACGTACTTACCCGTCGCGTCGATAACGCGTGCGCCAGTGGAGGCGGGAAGGTTTTTACCGATCCGTGTGATCTTGCCGTTCTGGATCAAGATGTCGGTATTCTGAAGCGTACCTCTGACCGCTGTCATTACAGTCGCGTTTTTTATTAACACGTCATTTTTACCTTGGCCCAAAACCGTAACGTGAGCGTTACCAGCCAGTAGCAAGAACAGAACCAAATATGCAGTGATCTTTTTCATAAACTCTTACTCGCTAAATCAAATGAAGCCCGTGGGCGAATAGGCAACCGATAATTACGGATTCTTGGTACCGGAAAACGGAACCGTTCCCTGAGGCGAATCGATCGTACCGCTGATCTGATTCCCGCTGACTGTACCCCTAACCGCGATGTCCATAGCCGTTCCGCCAAATTCGACAGAGCCGCTAAAACTAAATCCGTCTGCCGTAACCTTGCCGTCTCTGATCTGCGTCGTGCCGATCTGCGAGACCATCGTTCCCGTAAATGCCGAGCCCTGTTGGGTGAAGTTAAAGGCTGCAGCTAAGGGCTGGCCCGGAATATCAATGGTGATGCTGTACGCGCCGCCAATATTTGGAACGTTTGGCGAGGTACCAGTGCCCGCGTCATTTCCGCGCACCGCCGGAGGCGTTTTTGGCGGTTCTTTTTGTTCGAAGTATTTGCCATCGGCAAAGACGTGGCTTACGAACTTGTCTTTACCAAACAGGTCGCCTTTTACGACAACAATATTTGCGATCTTGCCGGTGTCGATCGACCCGAGTCTGTTGTCAACGCCCAGCATTTCGGCGGCACCGAGCGTCATTGCGCGAATCGCCAAATCCCTGTTCAAACCGCCTTCGACCGCTTTCCCCGCATTCATAAAAAAGTCCCCGATCGACGTCGAACCGCCCGACTGAAAGGCGAATTTAACACCCGCGGCCGCCAGCCTGCCGGCACATTTTGGCGTTTCTGCCCTAAAACGAAGTGTTTCGAGCGACTCGGGATCAGCGTCCGGCGAGGAAGTCGTGATCCGTTTTGGAAAATTCAGCGACAATATCACCGAGACATTCTGCGCCTTGAGCCGATCGGCGACCTTCCACGATTCCTGCCCGCCCGCAATAATCCCATTCAAGTTGAGCTCCTTGATCAGATCCAGAGCCCTTACGATCTCGATCTCGCGGTTCGCATTAAATACGACCGGCATTTGGCGATTTATCGCCGGATATAGCGCGGTTAGAGATTTGTCTGAGTCCGGCCGTTTCATGCCCCGAGGGTCAGCGGCATACATTTTTTCAATTTGCTGCTGTCGCTGGGCGTCGTAAAACATCTGCCTGAGGGCCGAAAACGTCCCGAGCAGCGAGCCGGGATACCCGCCACTAACCGTCGCAAACGAAATTTGGTGGGCAAATGGCGATTTGATCACCATCGCCGACACGCTGTCGCCCGCAAGATTAATGAGCGCGGACTGACCGTTGAAAATACCCGTTCGGCCCGTCGTGAGAACAGTGGTAATTCCCGCGTTCCGGGTGGCCTCGAACTGCGCTTCGCCCGATCGTAGATCGCTGTCAGCCAATTCTTCGGGGCGGAGGCCAGCCGGATAATTCGAGTTCGAGGTTGGCGGTTGGGCGCCTGCCGCCGCTGCCGGTCCACCGCCAGGACCCGAGGGACGCGCCTGAGCGGCCAGACCGAGATTTGTCAGAGCGTCGATAAACCCGGGATAAACGGTCAGCCCTGACGCATCGAAAACCTGCGCGTCTGGCGGAGCCGCAACATTCGCACCGACAGCCTCGATCAGCCCGTTGCGTATAACAACCGTTCCTTTTTCAATTGTCGATCCCGAGACCGTCACGATCTTGGCATTCGTGATCGCATAGCTCTGCGCACTTGCCGCGGTGTTGAAAAACAAACAAATTGTCGCGACGATAAGCAAGAATAGCTTTGAACTCATAACTTTTTTTATTACTGGAACTGCGTTTGAAATTACTTTTACGGAGAGCATATAAGAAAAGTTTCAGACGCGCAAAGCTGGGTTTTGCGAAATCTGAAACTTTACTGCAAACGGGGATGTTTTAGATAGAACGCTCTTTTTCGAGCAATTTTTTCTTACGTTCCGGCCCCCATCGATAACCGCTGAACCGGCCGTCACCGGCAACGACACGATGGCAGGGGATCACTACCGCGACTCGATTCGTGGCACAGGCACGGGCGACAGCTCGCGCCTTTTTCTTATCGCCCAACTCAGCTGCCACCTCACCGTAAGACCGCGTTTCGCCGTACGGGATTTTTCGTAAGAAATCCCAAACCTGCATTTGAAAGGCCGTCGCCTGGAGATCGAGCGGCAGGACCAGCCGCTTATTCTTGCCACTGAGATATTTAATGATCGCATCGACCGCCGATCGTAGATTTTCGTCGTCTTCCGTGATCTCTGCGTTTGGAAACTCCTGGTCCAAACCCTCGCGAAGCTCTTTGTCGCTGTCCCCAAATGTCACGCAGCATATTCCACGCGGAGTACGAGCAACCATAAGTTTTCCAAGTTCACAGTCCGCAATTATGTAGTTTATCTTCATTCCTTTTCCACCTTTTTTGTAGATTGCGGGCGTCATCCCCAGATTTTCCGACGCCCTTTCATAGAGACGGCTGCTCGACCCGTACCCAGCCTCGTACATTGCGGTTACAACATCGCTGCCGTCCTTTATTTCGGTCTTGAACCGATCGAGACGCTTCATTTCGCCGAACTTTTTGGGCGAGACGCCGACTATTTCCTTAAAAGTCCTTTGAAAATGGGACGGGCTCAACCCCAGCTCATAACTCAGATCTTCCAGCGAAAGTTGGCCCTCGGTTTCGATCATCTCGCAAGCCTGCAAAACCATCTCTACCTGAGGGTCCAGAACGTTTTCAACCTTTGGTTTGCAGCGAAGACAAGCTCGAAAACCGTCCAGTTCCGCTCCTTCGAAGCCGGAATAAAACACGACGTTTTCCCGCTTCGGCAACCGCGCGGAGCACGATGGCCTGCAAAAAATGCCCGTCGTTTTTACGCCAAAGACAAACGCGCCGTCAAACCTCGCGTCTCCCGCCTCAACCGCCCGCCAGTAGACTTCCGTTTCCATGTTTCTGAGTTTATTCGGTTTGTCGGCTGAATTCTATCCGATACTTGCGGTAGAATTTTTAAATGGGTTCGATCGTTCTTTTTGACGGCGTCTGCAATTTTTGCAACGGCGCGGTGAACTTCATTATCCGGCGCGACGCCGACAGAAAGTTCAAATTCACGCCGCTGCAATCGGAGATCGGCCAGCAATTGAGGGCAAAATATAACATTGGCGAAGATGTGGACTCGATAATTTTGGTCGAAGAAGATGGAGTCTACACCCATTCAACCGCCGGCCTGCGTATCGCAAAAGGCCTCGGCGGCATCTGGTCCCTCGGATATGCGTTTATAATCGTCCCGGTATTTATGCGAGACTGGTTTTATAAGCTCTTTGCAAAATATCGGTATATTTTTTTTGGCAAAAAGGACGAATGCATGATCCCAACACCCGAGACTAGAGAGAGATTTTTACCTTAATGCAATTGCCCGCACGGAAAAATGGGCGTGACATTCAAAAATATTATGAAAGCTACTTGGAACAACACAATTATCGCGGAAAGCGACGCAACGGTCGTGGTTGAGGGCAATCACTATTTCCCTGCCGATTCGATCAAGAAAGAACACTTTTCACCGTCTGAGACGCACACGGTCTGTGGATGGAAAGGTACCGCGAGCTATTACGATATCACCGTAAATGGTGACACAAATAAGGATGCTGCCTGGTATTATCCGGAAGCAAAGGCCGATGCAAAGAATATCGAGGGCTACGTCGCGTTTTGGAAGGGCGTGAATGTGTCAGCCTAGTTAATTTTAAGCGCTGGGGCCGACTGGCCATTTGACCAATGAGTTACTCGCTCGAAACATTAGAGTATGCGAAACTCCTCGAGCTCGTCTCACGTCACGCCCAAACACCGATGGGCGTGGAGCGATTTGCGCTTCTCAGGCCTATCGGGAGTCGTGGTGAACTCGACAACGCTCTCGCCGCGATCACCGAGACTATCTATCTCAATGAAGAGAAACAAATCTCGTGGTCGTTCAGCGGTCTCGAGGATCCGTCCGACGCTGTCGCCATCTTGAGGATCGAAAACGCTGCTCTCGAACCAAATCGAATGCTCGGAATATCGACGGTCTGCAGCCAGTCTCTGTTTGCACGGTCGTCTATCAAGCCTGAAAAGGAACTTGCCCCGACGCTTTGGCATGTGGTCGAGAATATCCCGCCGACGTTGCTCGGCGTTATTGATCAGATCACCAAAAAGCTGCATCCGGGCGGCGAAATAGACGATTCTGCATCGCCGGAACTTGCCAAGTTGCGTCGCGAGATCAGTGCACAAAAAGCGAGGCTCACGAAATCCCTCGAATCCGCAATGCGTGCCGCCGGTTCAGCGATCCAGGACGAGATCGTGACCGTCAGGAACGATAGGTTTGTGATTCCTGTTAAGACAGATTTTCGTGGAAAGGTCTCGGGAGTCGCTCACGGTTTCTCGTCGAGCGGTTCAACCGTCTTCGTCGAGCCGCTCGAAGCGATCGAGGCCAACAACGAGCTGCAAAACCTAAAAGGCAAAGAGGAACGCGAAATCGCCCGGATACTGTTCGCTTTGACCGAATCGCTTCGGGAGCAGTTGCCTGCGGTCGAAATGGCAGTCGGCGCCGTCGCTGAACTAGATTTTATTAAAGCAAAGGTCGAATTCGGTCGTAAGTTCAGCGCCGTCGTACCCGAGATCACCGACGACGAAACCCTCGAACTTGTGGACGCGCGACACCCTTTGCTGGAAGAGTCGCTGAAGCAGAATCGACCGCGGACGAACGCAGATGAACGCGAATCAAAAAAGGCGGAAACACGACCGGTAGGGAGTGTGTCTTCCTCGAACGGAGACATCGTCCCGTCGAGTTTCACTCTCACCAAGAAAAAGGCGGTTATGATCATCTCCGGCGCCAACGCCGGCGGCAAGACTGTCGTGCTGAAAACCGCCGGTTTGCTGAGTTTAATGGCGATCTCCGGCCTGCCCGTCCCGGCAAAAGAGGCGCGAATTCCTTTTTTCCGATCCATTCTTGCCGATATTGGCGACCACCAGTCACTTTCGGCAAATCTATCGACCTTCTCGTCGCATATGTCGAATATTGCGGGAATGATCGCCGCGTGCGTGCCGCCGTCGCTTGTCTTGCTCGATGAGGCCGGAACCGGCACTGACCCCGAGGAAGGCTCGGCTCTTGGTGTCGCGATCGTCGATCATTTTCGCAAAAAGGGCGCTCAGGTCATCGCCTCGACGCATTATCGCGGCCTGAAAATGTACGCCGCGAATGACCAGGGTGTGATAAACGCGTCGGTCGAATTTGACGAAAAGACGCTCCAGCCCACCTATCGCCTGCTCATCGGCCTCGCCGGAGCATCAAGCGGCATCGAGATCGCCCGACGTTTTGGGATCGATCAAAACGTCATCGACAATGCCCGTGACAATTTGGATATTTCTGCCCAAGAAGCCGAAAATTATCTCAAAAAGCTCCAAACCGAAACCAAGATCGCGACCGACTTGCGGCTTGCGCTCGAAGAAGAACGCGAGGCCGTAGCACTGAAATACGGTTCCCTCGAAGTCGAAGCAGTCAAAAAAGAAAAGGCCCGTCAAAAAGAGTTCGAAGGCGAACTGGCCAACGCCATAGACGAATTTGACCGCCAGTCAAAGGCTTTCTTGCAAACGCTCACGGACAAGGCCCTAAAAAACAAACTCGACAAAGAACGCCTCGCTCGAAAGGCTGAACTGAATCGAGCGGTCATTCGGAAAGTTTCTACCGCAGAGACGCAGAGACGCAGAGACACCGGGTCAGAACCGGGAGCGATAGCAACCGGGCTCCGAAACTCCCCTCCTTACGAAGGAGGGGTGGACGCCGCCTCGGCGGACGGGGTGGTTCTCTCCGTCGGCAGCAAGGTCATTACATCCTTTGGCAACGTCGGAACGATCGAACGAATGGACAAAGAGGTTGCCGAAGTCCTAGTCGGCGGCATGCGCCTCCGCGAAAAGCTCGCCGATCTTCAACTAGCTGGCGAACAGCCAAAGGCAGAAACGCGACCGGTAGGGAGTGTGCCTCTTACACGCGACGTCGACGGCCGTGACATCCCTGCGGAGTTGAATTTGATCGGCAAAACCACCGCCGACGCCGAATACGAGATCGACCGCTTTCTCGACGAGGCCTATATGTCGTCGCTGCCGCGTGTACGGATAATTCACGGCTTTGGTACCGGTGCGTTAAAAAACTTCGTGCATCATTTCCTCAAAGGCCATCCGCACGTCGAAAAATACGGCTTTGCCTCGTCCGATCAGGGTGGAAATGGAGCTACTATCGCGGAGTTGAAACAATGAGATGTCGCATTCCAATAGTCGTACTATTCTTTGCAGTATCTGTCTTTTCACAGGACAAACCCCAAGCAGAGATGGTTGATGAATTTGAAAGAGTTACCTGCGAGGATCTTTCAGCAAGAATAGATGTCTTCCAGATCCAATTGTCTAATAATCCAGGCAAAACCGGCTTTGTTATTTTCAAGCGTGGAAAGGACCCTTTAAACAAGGTTCGCTGGTTCAAAAAACTTTTTACTTCGAGATTCGAGGCAAGAAATATTAGCTTAGAAGGTCTGAAAGTGGTTATGGATGAATCTGGAGATTCGGTCGGTGGTTCTTTTTGGCTTTTGCCACCTGGTTCCACCGAACCCATTTCACGATATTCAGAAATTGAAAATGATAAAATAGACGTAACCAAACCTTTCATATTTGGCTATGAAGATGAAAATGGAATCTGCCCCACATTCGTTCCACGACTTTACGCCGAGTTGCTAAGGAAGAATCCCGGATCTCGCGGACATTTAGTCGTTTCAGGTGGCACGCGTGATGAGCGCAGGTATTTCGTAAGAACGTGGCGGGAAACTTTTACCAAGGATTTTCAAATTCCGGTAAATCGATTTAGGATTTTCTATACCAAGGCAAGTTCCCAAGGAATTGCCGGAGGGGAATTCTGGTTTGTCCCGCCCAAATCCAAATAATGCTCTACCCGCAATACTTCATCGACGATCTGAAAAACCGTGCCGATCTGGTGCGGATAATTTTACCGTTGTGTGTGTAAAGGACGAATCGTTGACACAAACTCATATTAAGCGGAAAATTTAGCTATGACCGCGACAGTAGAACTCAAGCTTCCCGACAGTGTCCATTTGAGCGACTCGGACCTCAAGATGATCTTGGCTGCCAAGTTGTTCGAGATGGGTGAACTTTCGTCGGGACAAGCATCCAAGATGGTCGGTATCTCAAGGCGCGAGTTTCTGGAGTCCGTCGGTAAGTACGGCGTATCAATCTTCCAATACGATGCCGACGAGTTGGAAGAAGATCTGGAACGTCTCGGAAAATGAAGATAGTCATCGCCGATGCAAGCTGCCTGATCACGCTCGAAAACATTAACGAAACCGACTTGCTTCCCAAGTTGTACGAGCAGATCGTTGTCACACCCGAGGTTGCAGATGAAGTAGGCTCGTCATTGCCGAAATGGGTCGAGCAAAGATCAAGCTCAAACCACGCCCTGATAGATCAACTTTCCTCCAGCCTTGAGATCGGCGAAGCCACGTCGATCGCCCTTGCGCTCGAGCTAGAGGATTGTTTGCTTATTATTGATGAGAAGAAAGGCCGACGAACTGCCAAGGAGTTGGGCATCGAAATCACCGGCACCTTCGGCGTCATTATGAACGGAATTGACGGTGGCTTCATCGCTGCCCCTGAGACTATCGTGGAACGCCTTGAACGAGCTGGTTTTCGTATTTCCGATGTTCTCAAAGCAAGGATGAGCTCCAAGATCGACTAAATGCTCTACGACCAATACTTCATCGACGATCTGAAAAACCGTGCCGATCTGGTGCGGATAATACAGCCGTATGCGCAGGATCTAAAGAAGAAGGGTGCGAACTGGATGGCGTGCTGTCCGTTTCATCAGGAAAAAACGCCTTCGTTTTCGGTCAATCCGGCGAAGGGTTTTTACAAGTGCTTCGGCTGCGGCAAGGGCGGGACGGCGTTCAACTTCCTGATGGAAATGGAGGGCTTGAATTTCCCCGAGGCGATAAAGCGGGTCGCGGAGATCAGCGGCGTGATGCTGCCTGAACCGATCGATGACGTCAGTTTTGAGCGAGGCAAAAGAAAGCGTGAAGAGACTAAAAAGATCGCCGATCAGATCATCGAGCTGAACCAGATCGCACTTGAATTCTGGCAATCTGAGCTACAAAAGAAAAACGCAAAGGCCAAGGCTGCCCGCGAATACCTTGTAACCCGCGGCATCTCGGTCGAAACCCAAAAAGCGTTTCACATCGGATTTTCACCGGATAAATGGGACGGGCTGCTCAATGTCCTAAGAGAACGCAACATTGACGAAAAACTTATAGAACAATCCGGCCTTGTTTCCGTCAATGAGGAGAAAGAAAGAACTTTTGACCGTTTTCGCGGCCGGATAATGTTCCCGGTTTTGGACGTAAACGGCAGGCCGGTCGCTTTCGGCGCTCGTGCGATGGGTGCGGACGAGCCGAAATACCTGAATTCGCCTGAGACGCCCGCTTACACGAAGGGCCAGCATCTTTACGGCCTATTTCAGGCAAAAGATGATATCCGTAAAAAGAAATTCGCCATCCTTGTCGAGGGCTATCTCGACCTCATCGCTCTTTATCAGTACGGGATTACAAACGTCGCCGCGAGCCTCGGCACGGCATTTACGCCCGAGCAGTCAAAGCTGTTAAGCCGATTCACGAAACGCGTGGTTATCAACTACGACGGCGATTCGGCCGGTGTCAAAGCCGCTCGACGTGCGATCGAACATCTCCTGCCGCAGGATTTTGACATCAAGGTACTCGTATTGCCCGATGGCAAGGACCCGGATGATTTTATTCGCGAGAACGGCGTTGATGTCTATAACGAACGCCGCGGGAAGGCGGCGCCGTTTCTAAGGTTCGCCCTCGATGCGTCCGTTGCGGGACGTAATCTACACAACGCAAAGCAGAAGGCCGAGGCTATCGAGGATTTTTTGCCTATTATTGCGGCAGTTCGAAACAACATCCAGCGGCGCGAGAGCTTTGACCAGGCGATGACGTTTTTCAACGTCGAGGACGCCGGCTTACGACGCGAATTGTGGGTGTCGCTCAAAACCGGCGGGCATGGTGACATGCAGTACATCACCCAGAAGGTGTCGCGTGCGGCCCGCGCAAAGGTAACCGTAGCCGAGAAACATTTGCTCGAACTGCTGGTTTTCGATCGCGAACTACGCAACGTCATATTGCCGCAGCTTGAGACAAGTGATTACGAAAACCTCGCGACGGCAGAGATCTTCGCGGCACTGATCGAAACGAACAAATCTAGGGACGAAATCACACCGGCGGCACTGCTCGAACATATTGAGACGGACGAAACCTCGGTCGATCTTGCCGCCGAACTGCTTTCCGGAAAGCCTCGTCGCGAAAAGGACGATGCGATCGATAAGGTGCTGCGCGAGGCCGAAAACTGCGTTTTTAGCTTACGAAACATGGCCATCGCTAACCGGACAATGGAGATCAGCCGCGAGGCTTCGATCGCTGAACAGGACGGCAATACCGAACTTTTTAACCAACTTACCTTCGAACAACTCGAACTCGAAAAAATACGCCGCGACCTGCAGCAGCGGATCGTTGAATTGTGATATACTTTTTGGTTTACACTCGATGGCCCGAAACGGAACATTCTGGGGTCTTCGAGCGTAGTTAAATATATTACGAACAACGATTTAACCCGCTATTTAATCTAAAGTTTTTATCAATTATGGCTGATTACGACGAAAAAGAAGACCTGATGGATCGCCTGGTGGCGCTTGGCAAACGAAAAAAGGGTCTTAGTCTCGACCGTCTCCACCGCGAACTTCCGGAAAACATGTTGTCGGCTGACGACATCGAGGATGTGCTCGAGCGGCTCGAAGGGGCGAATATCTCTGTTGCAGAAACAGATGCGCAGCTGCTCGAACGTGCATCAAATCTGGCGCTGGACGATGAGGAAGAAGAAGCGGTTGTCGACGATGACGATCTCGACCTCGATCTATCGGCCGGCGTGTTGGACAAATCGAATGACCCTGTTCGCCTATATTTACGCGAAATGGGGATCGTGCCGCTTCTAAATCGCGAAGGCGAGGTCGTCATCGCAAAACGGATCGAGCGTGGGCAGATCAAGACGCAAAAGGCGATCTCGCGTTCGCCCATCGCGGTCGAACGCCTTTTGAAGATCGGTGACGATCTTATCGCCGGCAAAGCGAGCATTCGCGAGACGGTTATATTTTCTGAACAGCCGGAGATCTCGATTGAGGAAGATAAGGCTGAGGAATATATGCGCTGGACGCTGGAGGGCATCGACAGCATAAGGCAGAATTTTCAGCCCGTGCTCAAGTCTTGGGCAGCGCTCGTCGCCGAGCAGAAGAAATCTGACGGTAAAAAAAGTAAAAAGCTCTTGACGCTACGGCGCAAGACCGCCCGGCTCAGGCTCGATATCGCGCAGGAGATCAAGCATCTAAACGTCACCGAGCGCACTCGGCAGAAGCTGATCGCCGCTATCCGCAAGGTCGTAGATGAGATTAGAAAGGCCGAGCGGACCATCAGTCGAGCAAAAGAGAAGCTCGAAAAGAAACCGCCCGCGGCTGAAAAGAAAGACCTGAATGCTAAAATCGCCGAGGCGAAGGAAGTGCTGGCCGCGATTGAGGACAAATACCATCTCCCGACGGTCGAGATCAAGCGGTCGTACCAGACAATCAGCGTCGGTGAATTCGACACGAACAAAGCCAAACGTGAATTGGTCGAAGCCAACCTCAGGTTGGTCGTCTCTATCGCTAAAAAGTATACGAATAGGGGTTTGCAGTTCCTCGATTTGATTCAGGAAGGCAACATCGGCCTGATGAAGGCGGTCGATAAATTCGAATGGCGTCGCGGTTACAAGTTCTCAACGTACGCGACGTGGTGGATTCGCCAGGCGATCACACGTGCGATCGCCGATCAGGCTCGCACGATCCGTATCCCGGTGCACATGATCGAAACGATCAACAAACTCATTCGCACCTCGCGTCTGCTTGTGCAGGAGCTTGGCCGCGAACCTACTAGTGAGGAAATCGCGAAGCGAATGGACATTCCAGTTTCGAAAGTGCGAAAGGTGCTGAAGATCGCGCAAGAGCCGATTTCGCTCGAGACGCCGATCGGCGAAGAGGAAGATTCGCATCTCGGCGACTTTATAGAGGATCGCTCGATCTTGAATCCGGCGGAATCCGTGACCTTTTCGAATTTGCGGGAGATCACGGACGAAGTGCTCGCGACGCTGACGCCGCGTGAGGAAAAAGTCATTAAAATGCGTTTCGGCCTTGGAAATACGGGCTCTGAGCACACACTCGAAGAGGTCGGCCAGCACTTTGCTGTCACACGCGAACGTATCCGCCAGATCGAGGCAAAGGCTTTGCGCAAGCTGCGTCATCCCTCGCGTTCACGTCGGCTCAAGGCTTTTCTTGAAGGCAAACCGTAAAGTAGTTGCAGTTTTAGATTCTCGAAAAATAAATCTGCGAGTGCATAAACCGTGCGATTTGCGATTGCATCTGGCTTTCGCAAATCGCATTTTTATTGCTCCACCATCGGAGTTTTGGCGACGGCTATCGCTTCATCAAGCGAGTTAACTTTGCCGTCAAGTTGTAGCTCATAAACAGCATCGAGGATTTTCTTGAATTGCGGCGACGGTTCGAGACCGAGCTCGATCAGATGTCGGCCCAACAAGATAGGTTCGGGCGCTTTCTTTTCAATCTGTAACTCTCTGACGCGTTCGATAAACCACTCTTGCGCGGCCGAATCGAACCATTTATCCCGTGGCAGCCAATCCGGATTTCGCCCCAGACTGTCAGCCTTAGCGACGCGATAAAGCAAGTCGGGTTCGACTTTGCGCGCCAAGCGGCGAAACGCGCCGTCGCCGACGGGTGATTTCGATTTGTAATACTCGCCCGGTTTCAGATGATAACGGACGAGTTGCACGATCTGGTTTCGTACATCGTAGCCATCGAGCGTATGTAAACCAAGCGTGTCCAGAAACGTCAGCGTTGGCTCGACGCCGGCCACGTCATGACCTCGCGAACGCATCTTTCCATCGACGAATTCCGTAGTAGGCGGTTTACCAAAATCATGTGCCAGAGCGCCGAGCATCACGGTGACCTGTCGCGGATGATCCAAATCGTCGATGAGCTTTTTGGCTTCATCGACAACCATAAGCGTATGAACGTCGACATTACCTTCCGGATGCCAATCAGGTTCCTGCGGCACACCGACGAGAGCCTGCATTTCGGGGAAAAGCTGCTCGACAACACCCAGATCATACAGCCATTTCAACCCGATCGACGGACGCTGAGGTTTGAGTAACAATTTCTCGCATTCGGCCCAAATACGCTCCTTGGGCAGGTCGGTGACATCGACTTGTTTACAGACCTCAACCGTTTCCGGTTCAATATCAAACTCAAACCTCGCTGCGAACTGGCAGGCGCGCAAAACGCGCAGGCTGTCCTCGGCAAACGTCTCACGCGACACCATTCGCAGCATTTTTCGCTCGATGTCGCCTTGTCCGTCAAACGGATCGACCACCTCGCCGGTCAAAGGGTCTTTAAGAATTGCGTTTATCGTAAAATCACGCCGCGAGCAAGCCTCGTCGAACGACAGATCAGGGTCGCCCTCGATCACGAATCCGCG
>DAIRVI010000008.1:10140-23548 GCA_036802885.1 Pyrinomonadaceae bacterium | reverse complement strand
CATATTCACGAAATATATTATCGTGGCAGATAGAATCAACAGGATAATTTTACATCCTGCACATCTTGGCTAACCTGTTCGCAGTTTGTTTAGCCTAATCGATTCCTTAAATATTCACCAAGCTGTTCGACCCCGACGCGCTCCTGCTCCCATGTATCGCGGTCGCGGACGGTGACGGCGTTGTCTTCAAGCGATTCGTGATCGACGGTGACGCAGAACGGCGTGCCGATCTCATCCTGGCGGGCGTAGAGTTTGCCAATGCCGCCGGTATCGTCGTACACACTGCGCATCGAAGGCTGCAGGTCGTGTTTGAGTTTTTTGGCGAGTGTGACAATCGCGTCGTTATTTTTTGCGAGCGGCAGGACAGCGACCTTTATCGGGGCGAGTTCCGGTTTGAGTTTGAGAATGACACGAACCTCGCCTTTGTCGTTCGTTTTTTCGGTATACGCGTCCATCATCACGGCGAGGAGCGTCCGATTTACACCGATGGCCGGCTCGATGACGTACGGGTAAAAACGCTCGTTCGTTGCCGGGTCGAAGTATGAAAGGTCTTCGGTCGAATCGGGATTTATGCGCTTTCCCTCTTCGTTCTCTGGTTTTTTCGAATGTGCCTTGAGGTCGAAATCCTTGCGGTTCGCGATTCCCATCAGCTCGTCCCACTGCTTTTCCTCGTCTTCGCGTTCCGGAAAAAAGCGGTACATTATATCGACCGTTCGCTCGGCGTAATGGGCAAGTTCGTGCGGCTGCTGTTCATAAAGCGACAGGTTTTCGTCCGAAATACCCAGCGAGCTAAGCCACATCTGAAAGCCTTCGATCCATTCCTGATGTAGCCGCGGCGCGTCCTCGGCACGACAAAAATACTCCATCTCCATCTGCTCGAATTCGCGTGTGCGAAAGATGAAATTGCCTGGCGTCACCTCGTTGCGAAACGCTTTGCCAATCTGCGCAATGCCAAAGGGCAATTTTCGCCTCGAGGTGTCCAAAACATTCTTAAAATTTATGAATATTCCCTGCGCCGTTTCAGGACGCAAATAAGCGAGCGCCATCGGATCATCGTCGTCGGAGACCGCACCTACGGTTGTTCTGAACATAAGGTTAAACGGTCGCGGGTAGGTCCAGTTTACTTCACCACAATTGGTGCACTTTATGTCCTGCTCTTGTAGCTGATTAACAGCGGGGGCAACCGCATCCCCGAAAGCACCTGGTTCAGCGATCAAAATCGGGTGACCGGATTTCTCTCGTGTCTTGCCATACTCTTCGAGCAGCTTGTCATATCGAAATCGGCTCTTGCACTCCTTGCAATCAACCATTGGGTCACTAAAAGTGTCCTCATGACCCGAGTATTTCCAAACGAGGCGGTTCTGGATTATCGACGAATCGATGCCTTCGATGTCGTCGCGTTCATAGACGAGCCAATTCCACCAGCTTTTCTTAATGTTATTCGCAAGCTCGACACCGAGCTGGCCGTAATCCCAGCTGCTGCCGAGACCTCCGTAAATGTCCGATGCCGGAAAGACAAATCCGCGGCGTTTGGCGAGCGAGACGATTGTTTCAATGTTTGGTGCAGACATGTGGTTTGTGGATGGAAAATCGTGAAAACCAAATCGACAAAAATATGATTCTATCAATTTACGATTCACGTTTCACGGTTGGCTGACGAAAAAAAGGGACGAACACAAAGGCTCGCCCCTTTTCCACTGATAGATTATCAGGTCAATCAACCGGCGGCGGTGATGCTCCCGGGGGAACCACCCAAATCACAACCCGTGTCTTCAGACGTGGACTGCCTTTTACAATATCGAATTGAACCCCCGGAACTAAACCACGTTTTACCAAATATTCACGGTAGAGCCTTGAGGTCCAACCGTATGTGTATCGACTCGTGCTCCGCCTATCCGTTCCAGGGTAAACATACACATAGAGCTTATCATTAGGCCGGTTCTGTATTTGGATCATACAGTTGTCAGCGGTAGCCTTTTCGCCGTCAGGCAGACTCACAGTATGGTCGTCGCAAATATACGGAGTCGGTGGTGGCGGTTCTGGCAAAGGTGTTGTCGAGTAATCCGCTTTACACCCGACGTCGTAATCGTATTGGTTCTCATTTAGATCCAATTCAGCGGTTATTGCCTTGCGGCCCACTCCGGATGTTTCAAAGGTAATCGAGCGAGTTCCCTGTCCGCTAAAAGTAATGTCCGGTGAGACCTTCCATACGTATTCGGACGGCAGCGTCTCGCTTCCTGTATTTACAGCAGTAAATGTGACCGATTCTCCTTCCGTAAAAGTTGTCGGGCCCTCGATACGGAATCTGTATGGACATTTTGCCCTTTCTTTTTGCGGCTTCGGAGTAATTCTAAGACAAATACACTCCTTACCATCGCGGCGAATCAAAATATCTTTCTCCCAAACGGTACCGTCTGGGGCGATGACCTCGACCTTGTGAAAACCAGGGGTTAAGTAAAATTCGGCTCCTGTTCCTACGCCGCTCTGGCCGATGATCTGGCCATCAACCCTGACCGGATATGAATTTTCGTTCGTTTTTACGCTCAAAATCCCGGTATTTTTTGGCCTCTTTGTCTTCTTGTCGCCGCCATTAGCCATCACAGCGGATAAGCCGAGCGTCAAGACAAGACCGATTACAAATAGAAAATTGTATTTGTTAACTCGCATTTTCATTTCCTCTCAAGTATTGCGGAGACGTGAACTCCGCCAAATGTTTTTGACCAACTCACGGTCCCCAAGCCGCCGAATTACCACCGGCAGCGTTAGGACGTGAACAGTTCTATTCCTCTTCTTTTCCATCACCGCGTTCGCCTTTCTTACCAAATCTGCGGCGGGCGGCTAGGCCGACCGATGCGAGGCCCGTTCCAAATAACAGGATCGTCATCGGCTCCGGCACCGCCTCCGGCGGCGGCGTTGGCGTCATATGAGGCGGCGTCGGCGTCGGCGTCATATCCGGTGGCGTCGGCGTCATATTAGGCGGCGTCGGCGTCGAACGTTTGTCATCGTCGTTATTGCGTCTCACGATAAAGATAGCCGGAATAGCAAGCAAGCCAAGTAGTAACCACTTACGGGAATGGCGAGCGTCGTCGTCTGGAATTACGCAGTCGCAGTTGGGATCCTCGGAAATATCACTTTTGCTTTCCGTGATCATACGATCGTCCTGAGGAATTAATGGCGTCGAACCTGCCGGTTTCTTTGTATTGTCGTCGTCGTCGTCGGCAAGAACGAAACTATGGTCGCCGGCAACCCGAAGCCGTGAGAAACTGCCGGTCGAGGCTTTACCTGGACGCGCGTTAACGATCTGCACAACCTGATCAAACCGAACCGGGCCGGCATTGATCTTCGTAAATGCTGCCAAGATCGACACGATGCAAACGGCCGAGAGTAAGACTCTGAAGTTGGAGTTATTCATATTTGTAACCTAACTAAATAGTATCTACAACGAAAACAAAATAGTCCTCGCAGTTTAGTTGGCACTCACTGTCGGATTGATTTTTGGGGCAGTCTCAAAAATATAACAGAAAGAAATTACAAATGCACGTCTTTTCTGTATATTTTTTTAGCTTTTTTGCTTCCAAAAAATACTAATTTCGCTAATTCAAGGGGAAAAGATGGTTAATGGCGGGTCTTTTCCAAAAAAATTCGGGTTTTTTTGATTTATTTTTCTTCAAAGAAAGAAAAACGGTTACCACATTAGAGTGATAACCGCTCACGAATTCCCGGAACGGGTCTCTGCCGCCTATGCGGCTTTCTTTATTCTCCTTCGGGAGCAGCCTTTGCCTGCTCTTCGGCGATAATGGCCTTTCTCGAGAGTTTTACCTTGTTGCCTTCCTTACCGATACACTTGACCAGGATTTGCTGACCCTCTTTGAGCTCGTCGCGAACGTCGCGAACACGACGGTCCGAGATCTCCGAGATGTGCAGCAAGCCGTCAAGGCCCGGCAGAATCTCGACAAACGCGCCGAAGTCAACGATCCGCGATACCGTACCCATATACGTTTCACCGATCTCGGCCTCAGCCGTAAGCGATTTGATCCGTGCAACGGCGGCCTGTGCGGCCTCGCCATCCGAGGTCGCGATAAGAACAGTCCCATCGTCGGAGATGTCGATCTTAGCGCCCGTCTCCTCAGTGATCGAACGTATCATCTTACCGCCCGGCCCGATAACGTCACGGATCTTATCCGGGTTGATCATCAGGGTTATTATTCGAGGAGCAAATTCTGACAGTTCCTCACGCGGCTCGGCAAGAGAACTCGCCATCACGTCTAGAATGTGCAGTCGGCCTTTCTTGGCCTGTTCCAAAGCTTCCTGGAGGATCATAGCGTTGATGCCCCCGATCTTAATATCCATCTGGAGAGCCGTGATGCCGTCAGCTGTTCCGGTGACTTTGAAATCCATGTCGCCGTAATGGTCTTCGGCACCTGCGATGTCGGAGAGGATCGCGTAGCGGTTGCCTTCCATAACAAGACCCATCGCAACTCCGGCAACCGGCTTCTTGATAGGCACACCAGCGTCCATCAGACTAAGGATACCGCCGCAAACCGAGGCCATAGACGAAGATCCATTCGATTCAGTAATGTCCGAAACAATCCGGATTGTGTAAGGGAAATCAGCTTCGTCCGGCAATACAGACTGGATAGCACGACGTGCGAGATTACCGTGGCCGACCTCGCGCCGCGACGTGCTTCCGAACCGTCCCGTTTCACCAACCGAATACGGCGGGAAATTGTAATGAAGCATAAACCGGCGGTCGATCGTACCTTTCTCCAGGTCGTCCATGAACTGCCCGTCCTGCTTAGTTCCTAAAGTCGTGGTAACCATCGCCTGTGTTTCACCACGTGTGAAGAGCGCCGAACCGTGAACTCGGGGCAGCCAACCAACCTCACAGTTGATTGGACGAATCTCCGAAAACTTGCGGCCGTCGGGACGCCGTTTATTGCCGAGCATATCCTCGCGGAAAATCTTTTCCTTTAACTTGCCGAATGCCTTACCCGCAGTCGATCGAGCGTCGGAATCACCTTCAGGAAAGCTGTCCACGACCTCTTTCTTGAGAGCGTCGAGACCTGCATAAACCGCGATCTTGTCACGACCGGTCGAATCTAGGGCCTTTCGGAGTTTGTCCGTCCAGTTCTTCTCGACCTCGGCGACGATCTTCTCGTCCAAAGCCGGGACTTCGAACACACGCTTCTTGATATCGAGAGCCTTACCAAGCTCCTTTTGCCACAGACAAAGTCGCTTAATTTCGCGGTGAGCCAGCATCAGAGCCTCGACCATTATAGTCTCGGCAACTTCCTGAGCTTCGCATTCGACCATGCAGATCGCTTCTTCGGTTCCGGCGACGATAAGATTTAATTCCGACTCGCGGCTCTCGTCATATGTCGGATTGATAATGTATTTGCCGTCGATCAGGCCGATACGAACACCGGCGATCGGGCTCAAGAATGGAATATCCGAGAGATACAAAGCACACGATGCACCCGTGATTGCGATCACATCCGGGTCGTTGTCAGAATCAGCTGAGATCACCGAAGCCACGATCTGCGTTTCAAAACGGTAACCGTCCGCAAAAAGTGGGCGAACCGGACGGTCGATCATACGGCAGGTCAAAACTTCCTTCTCGCTGGGTCGACCCTCGCGGCGAAAGTAGTTTCCCGGAATTCGTCCGGCCGAAAAAGTATTCTCACGGTATTCGACCGTAAGCGGAAAAAAGTCAAGCCCCTCGCGCGCCGAATGGGCGCTGACAGCTGCAACGAGCAACATAGTGTCACCGTAACGTATCACGACCGAACCATCGGCCTGTTTCGCAACTTTTCCTGTTTCTACGATCAGATCCTTGGTACCAAGTTTGATCGATTCATTCAAATATTTCTTTGTCATTATTTATCCTCAAAAAACAAAGACGAAAGGTGCTGTGCCGTGAAGCCCTTTCGTCTCTGCAAAACTACTTATTGTAACGTCGATCTTCCTTTGTTCGGTGGTATCAATTGCTGTCACGTTCAGCTACCACCGGCAAATTCTTCGCGAAGATCTCTTTTTCTCACTGGTCCGAAGCGACCTTTTATAGTTCAAAGTTAAAAACCAAAAGTTAATAGTTCAGAACAGTTCGATTCCCCAACTTTTCACTTTTAACAATTCACTTCTAAATTTTTTACCTTCTCAATCCTAATTTCTTAATGATTTCATGATATTCATTAATATCACGACGCTTGAGATAATCAAGCAATTTCCTACGACGCGAGACCATTTGGAGCAAGCCCCTGCGGGAATTGTTGTCCTTTTTGTGGGTCTTGAAATGCTCGGTCAATTCGTTAATTCGCTGCGTCAGCAACGCGATCTGCACCTGTGACGAACCCGTGTCTGATTTATGGGTTTTATAATCACCAACTATCTTTTCCTTTAATTCTTTTACTGTCGACATATGTCTTGCTTAAATAGTCTCTCCTTTTGCTCGCAGTAACTCCGCACGTGAGTGCGGTAACCACGAAATGTTACGAATAATTGGCAGATTTTCGACGGACAATTATCAAGTGCAATTATCCGTTATCCGCTATAAATTATCAACTTAGTACTCGAACTCTTCCATAAACTTGGTCGAGAATTCACCCTTTTGAAACTTTTCGTCCGCCATTATCTTTTGATGTAACGGAATCGTTGTTTTGATACCCTCGACGACTAACATATCCAAGGCCCGCTGCATTCGGGCGATCGCAAGTTCCCGCGTACGGGCGTGGACAATGAGTTTTGCGATCATCGAATCGTAATACGGGGGAACGACATACCCGGGATAAACTGCCGTATCGACGCGTACGCCGGGTCCGCCCGGGATATTGAAAGCCGTGATCTTGCCGGGACTCGGCGTAAACTTTACTGGGTCTTCGGCATTTATTCGACACTCGATAGAATGGCCGACAATTTGCACTTCGTCCTGCGTATAGCCAATGTTCTCTCCTGTTGCGATCCGAATCTGATTGCGTACAATGTCGGCAAGCGTAACCATCTCTGTCACCGGATGCTCGACCTGTATCCGGGTGTTCATCTCCATGAAATAGAAGCTGCCGTCCTCGTCAAGCAAAAACTCGAACGTACCGGCACTCGAATACCCGATTTCCTGACATGCCTTTACGGCCACCGCACCCATTTTGTTGCGGAGTTCGGCCGAGATCACCGGCGACGGAGCCTCTTCAAGCAGCTTTTGATGACGGCGTTGAATGGTACATTCTCGTTCACCGAGATGTATGACATTTCCATGCTCGTCCGCGAGGATCTGTATCTCGATGTGACGCGGACGTTCGATATAGCGCTCGATGTAAACCGCACCGTTCTTAAACGCGTTAAGTGCCTCGGTTTGGGCCAATTCGAGATTTGTCGCAAGCTCTTCCTCAGTTCGAACGATACGCATCCCGCGTCCGCCACCGCCAGCCGCAGCCTTGATGATTACCGGAAAACCGATTTCAAGGGCGAGTTTTTTTGCCTCTTGATCCGACTCAATCGGATCCGGGCTGCCCGGCAGGATGGGAACACCTGCGGCCTTCATCGCCCGCCGTGCTTCAACTTTATCGCCCATCATCGCAATGACATCCGGATTGGGACCGATGAACTTGATATTGCAGTCTTCGCAGACTTTAGCAAAAGTCGCCGATTCCGCCAGAAAGCCGTAGCCGGGATGAATAGCATCGACATTAGTGATCTCTGCGGCACTAATGATCGACGGAATGTTGAGATAACTTTCGGCCGACGGTGGTCCGCCAATACAGAGCGCTTCGTCCGCATATCTGACATGGAGCGCCTCACGATCGGCTTCGGAATGCACGGCGACGGTTTTTATGCCCATTTCCTTGCACGTCCAAATGATCCGAATCGCGATCTCGCCGCGATTTGCGATCAATATTTTGCGTATGTCTCGCATAATACCTACAAATACTGCTCAAGGTTCAAAGGTCAAGGTCACCTCAACCCGACTTTGAACCCTGAACTTTGAACCTTGAACTATTTCTTAATTCCAAAAAGCGGCTGGCCGTATTCGACGGGTTGGCCGTTCTCAACGTAAATCTTTACGACTTCGCCCGAAACTTCAGCTTGGATCTCATTCATCAGCTTCATCGCCTCGACGATACATACGGTCGTTTCCGGCGAGACATTACTGCCCTCGCTAACATACGCGTTTTTGTCCGGACCTGGTGAACGGTAAAATGTGCCGACGATGGGCGACGTGATCTTGTAGAGATCAGCGTCAGGGTCAGCGGTTTCAACAGGCGGTGCGGGAGCCGCAGCGGCAGTGATCGGAGCCGGAGCCGACGACACGGATGCCGGGACGGTCACGGGCGCACCAGTCGTTTTGCTCAGGCGAACGCGAATATTCTCGTTTTCAAACTCAAAATCGGTGAAACCGTGCTCGATGACAAGGTTCGCGAGATCACGCAGTTCGTCCATGTTTAGCGACGGATCAGTCACTTGTTTTTGCTTTTTGGAACCGTTCCCGCTCTTTTTATCAACCACGATCTCGTCCTTTGCTTTCGCCGAAGCCGATGTTTCGCTCATTTTCGCTAGCCTCCGTTTCCGTTAGCCCTTAGCGGCCAACTCGCGTGGGTTATCAACCAACTCGATCACTGCCATCTCGGCATTGTCGCCCTGACGGCGACCAAGCTTGATGATTCGAGTATAACCCCCGTTACGGTCTTTATAGCGCAAGCCAAGCTCATTGAAAAGCCGCTGGACAGCCTTTACGCCCGCGGTTCGCTCGATCGGCTCTTTAGGTTCGCCCTTTTTCCCGCGAAATTTACTTTGTTCGGCCTTAAAAGAACCGTTGCCTGCGTGAAAATAGCCCGCCGCCTGACGACGGAGATGAACGCCGCGAAGCACGGCATCATCACCCGTCAAATTCTCGGCCTTTCTCGCAAGGGTAATTGCCTTTTCGATAAACGGACGCAATTCTTTCGCCTTCTGAACGGTCGTAACAATATGCTCTTTATCAGCATTGATCAGCGACGTGGCCAGATTGCGGAGCAGCGAAATCCTGTGCTCAGTAGTGCGGCCCAATTTACGATGTGCTTTTAAGTGTCTCATGTTAATCTAGATCGCGACCGCCGGAGCCCGGGATCGGATTTCCTTGATCATCAAAATCCATACCGAAATCGAGGCCCATGCCGTGCAGCATATCCTTGATCTCAGTAAGCGATTTCTTACCAAAATTCTTTGTGCCGAGCATGTCTTTTTCGCTACGACGGATAAGGTCGCGGATAGAACGGATGTCGGCATTCTTCAAACAATTGTAAGAACGCACTGACAATTCGAGTTCATCGACCGACTTATCGAGCAGATCATTCCGCATTAGCGGCGGACGGGCAATGTCTTCGTACTTGTATTCCTCTTCTTCCTCCTCGAAATTGACAAAGATCGACATATGATCTTTCACCAACTTCGCGGCCAGCCCGATCGAATCTTCCGGCTTCACCGATCCATCCGTCCATACCTCAAGCGTCAACCTATCGAATTCCGTATTCGACCCCTGCCGTGTCTTATCGACATTGTAATTGACCTTCTTGATAGGCGTGTGAACTGAATCGATCGGTATGTAGCCGACCGACAGATCTTCGTCGTTATTAAATTCCGCTGAAACGTACCCTCGACCCTGTTTTAGCCGCATTTCAACGTTAAGCGAACCTCCGGCACTGATCGTAGCGATATGAACTTCTGAATCAAGTATCTCGACCTCACCATCGGCCTCAATATCCGCACTCGTTACGATACCCGCTCCCTTTTTACTGATCGAAAGGGTTTTTGGGCCGCTTCCGTGAAGCGAAAAAGGCACCTGCTTCAAATTTAAGATAACGTCGGTCGCATCTTCGACAACGCCTTTGATCGACGAGAATTCGTGTTCGACCCCTTCGATCTTTACGGCCGTGATAGCAGCCCCCTCGATCGACGATAATAGAGCCCGTCGGATCGAATTACCAACCGTTGTTCCAAAGCCGCGTTCGAACGGTTGGGCGTAAAATTTCCCATACCGCTCGGTCAACGTCTCGGTATCGACATTCAATCGGCTTGGCATTTGAAAGTCTGTCCAATTATTGCTCTGTGTCATATTATTTGTGTCCAATGTGTGTAAAGAGCCATAGAGTCTATTGGGTCCTGCGTCCGTCCGACTCAAGAAACTCCAGAACTCAACCAACTACTTACTATAAAGCTCGACGATAAGCTGCTCGTTGATATTTGCGTCGATGTCCTGACGATTCGGCAGGCCAGAGACGACGACCGACAAGTCTTTGCCGTCCGCACTCAGCCACTGCGGGCGGCCGCGACCAACCGCGGTCTGCCACGCTCCCTCAACGTGTGTATTCTTGTGGCTTGTGTCTTTTACCGCGACGACGTCACCGGCCTTAACCTGAAACGAAGGGATGTTTACCTTTCGTCCGTTAACGGTCACGTGTCCGTGATTTACAAGCTGACGTGCCTGACGGCGAGAGGTCGAAAAACCCGACCGGTACACGACATTGTCGAGACGACGTTCGAGCATAAAAAGCAGGTTTTCGCCCGTAACACCTTTCTGGCGACGAGCTTTTTCAAAGTAATTGCGAAACTGCTTTTCGAGAACGAAGTATATCCGTTTCACCTTCTGCTTTTCGCGAAGCTGTTCACCGTATCCGGCAAGCATCTTGCGTCTGGCTGCACCGTGTTGTCCCGGTGGGTTGGTCCCACGCTTCTCGATCGCACAAGAGGGCTTAAAGCACCTATCGCCCTTCAAAAATAACTTTGCACCTTCGCGGCGGCAAAGCCGGCACACCGCATCTCTATATCTAGCCATTAATTTATACTGCCTCCGTTAGTTTACGGAAAAGTTTACGAGCCAATGGCCCTTCTTCCTTTCGATAATTACTAAAACAAAAAAATCTCAGACGCGTCTGCGCTTTGGCGGACGACATCCGTTGTGCGGGATCGGCGTGGTATCACGGATTGATGTCACACGAATTCCGGCCTGATTGATGGCACGAATCGCTGACTCGCGGCCACCGCCCGGGCCCTTGACGCGAACTTCAACTTCGCGCATACCGGCGTCCAACGCCTTGCGGGCAACCTCCGACGCAGCCTGCTGGGCAGCGAATGGCGTACCCTTTCGCGAACCGCGAAAACCTCTTGCTCCCGACGAAGATTGAGCGACCAAATTTCCTTGTGCGTCCGTGATCGAGATCAGCGTGTTATTAAACGAGGCCGCGATATGCACGATACCGTAAGGAATATTCTTTTTCTCTTTCTTTTTGAAAGTCTTCTTTTTAGTTGCTGCTGCTTTTGCCATATATTTAACAGTTATCAGTTGTCAGTTGTCAGTTGTCAGGTCTCAGTTATTCAGAAAAATTCTGACAACTGACTACCGGCTAGTGGCAACTACTTCTTACCTGGAGCCTTTTTCTTCGCCACAGCCGCTTTCCGCGGACCCTTTCGTGTTCGTGCATTCGTATGCGTACGCTGACCGCGGACAGGCAAACTGCGTCTGTGCCTGAGGCCCCGATAGCATCCAATATCCATCAGGCGTTTGATGTCCATTTGAACCCGCTTTCTGAGGTCACCTTCGATGTCGCCCTCGGTGTCAAGGATCGCACGAATCTTATTTAATTCGTCTTCGCTCAGATCCTTGATCCGGGCATCTATTTTGATCCCGGCTTGATCAAGGATCGAGGTCGCCCGCGATTTGCCCACACCATAAATGTAGGTCATCCCAATCTGTGCCCTTTTATTGGGCGGTAAATCAACACCTGCTACACGAGCCATAAATTCTCCTAGAAATTAACCTTGCCGTTGTTTATGCTTAGGATTCTCGCAAATTACGCGCACGACGCCTTTGCGGTGAATAACCTTGCACTTATCGCACATTTTCTTTACTGAAGGCCGAACTTTCATCTCTTTTACCTACGTCCTATTTATAGCGATATGTAATTCGCCCGCGTTTTAGATCATATGGCGACAACTCAACCAAAACCTTGTCGCCCGGCAAAATACGAATAAAATTCTTCCGCATCTTTCCGGAAATATGAGCTAGAACTTCATGCTGATTCTCGTCCACCGCAACCTTGAACATCGCATTCGGCAATGTTTCGAGCACTGTTGCAGTTACCTCAATCGCTTCCTCTTTCGACATACATAATGTGCCAACCTGCCGAATAGTTGGACAAACCGTAAATGTTAACCTTTTCCTGCCACTTTTTCAAGTCGGCGAGATGCCGTTTCGGTAATTTGCGCCCGCCGCAGTCTTTTCTGCTCTTTTGTAAGCGTTAGAATTTCGGGGCCGTCTGGCGTAACTGCGAGTGTGTGTTCGGCATGTGCCGACGGCTTACCGTCGAGCGTGACAACCGTCCACTTATCACTCAACGTCCGCGTTTCGTGCGTACCGAGATTAAGCATCGGCTCTATCGCAAAGCAATAACCCGCGCGAATGCGATCCTTTGTTCCCGGACGCCCGTAATTAGGGATCTGCGGTGATTCGTGCATCGCACGCCCGATTCCGTGTCCGGTGTAATCTCGAACAATTCCATAGCCAAATTTCTCAGCGTGCTGCTGCACCGCCCACCCGATGTCGCCCACACGATTATTTACGAGGCATGCCTGAATGCCAAAGTCCAAACATTCCTCAGTGACCCGAATAAGTTGTTTTAACTCGTCCGTGATATTACCAACCGGAACCGTCATCGCCGTATCGCCGACGAATCCGTGATAGGTCGCGGCCATATCGAGGGACACAATATCACCCTCGACGAGAGGTTCGGTTTTCGAAAATCCGTGCACGATCTCATCATTTACCGATGCACATATCGCATAGGGGAATCCGTGATAGCCAATAAATGTCGGTATCGCACCCGCATCGCGAATCATCTTGTCTGCTGCGTTGTTCAGATCCATCGTCGAGATGCCGGGTTTGACCATCGCACGCAAAGATTCGCGAACTTCGGCGATCAACTCACCGACGGCACGCATTTTATCCAGATCTTTTGCAGACTTTGCGATTATCATTCTTTTGCCGAGTAATCCCGCGAAGCGATCAAACCAACTCATTCAATTCGCGGTAAATACCTTCTATATCACCGGTCCCGTCTACGCGATTCAGACGCCCTGACTTTTGGTAATACTCGATCAGTGGCTTAGTCAGTTCGTCGTACGTCGAAAGTCGCACCTTTACTTTTTCTTCCCAATCGTCCGTCCGGTGCTCCAATTTGGATTCCGGGTGATCGTCGCAAAACCCATCAGTCGTAGGCGGCTTTGAATAAATATTGTAGATCTCACCGCAGACCGGGCAGCTTCGCCGTCCTGTCAACCGCTTGAACAGCTCATCCCGCGGAACGTCCACCTCGATCGCCTTGATCTCTTTGCCTTGTTCCTTGGCAAGTTCCTCAAGTTGTTCCGCCTGCACCGCCGTTCGCGG
>DAIRVI010000008.1:7761-10040 GCA_036802885.1 Pyrinomonadaceae bacterium | reverse complement strand
CCTATCAAAACTATGATCTTACTCATAAAAACAATTACGAATTACGAATTACCAATCTCGGCCATCTTCGTAATTCGTAATTTGAAATTCATTAACCGCTATGTTCGTCGTCCGCGAAGACGTGAACCCGCACCTAAAAATCCTTCGTAATTTCGCATCACGAGCTGCGCCTCGATCTGCGAAACTGTGTCCATAGCGACGCCAACAAGGATCAATAGAGATGTGCCGCCAAAATAAAACTGGTAGCCGAGACCTGTCGGAATCCAACTGAGGCCAGGTGTGGACGTCAGGAAGTTATCGACCGCCGTGCCAATAAATGGCAACCTTGCGACTTTAAATCCACTTAACAATAACTGCGGAGCAAACGCAACGAAAGCCAAGTACAACGCACCTACGGTGGTCAGCCGAGTCAAGATCGAATTCAAGTATTCCGCGGTCGGAGCTCCAGGCCGAATGCCGGCGATAAAGCCGCCGTGCTTTCGCAGATTGTCCGCAACTTCGTCCGTGTTGAAGATAATCGTTATGTAAAAGAACGTGAATATAACGATCAATGACAGAAAGACTAGCTCGTAATACGGATCGCCGCCGTGAAACTGTTGAAAGAAATTGTAGATCTTGGACCACGCCGAATTCGGCTCATTCGGATCGGACGGAAATGCCGAAAATAATGTCTGTGGCATTGCCAGAACCGACGACGCGAAGATCACAGGAATAACACCGCCCATGTTTATCTTGAGCGGAAGACTTGTTTCCTGACCTCGAAAGGTCTGAGTACCGACACGACGACTGGCATAGCTGATCGCGATGTTTCGACGAGCGGATTCGACATACACGATCAAGGCGATCAATGCGACTAGTACCACAACTAGAAACACGACACCTAGCGTCTGCATAGGGTCGCCCGCACCAACTCTGTCGGCTATTTGCAAAAGACCGTTTGGTAACCCGATGACGATTCCCGCAAAAATAAGCAGCGATATGCCGTTGCCGACACCGCGTTCCGTGATCTGTTCGCCGAGCCACATTACAAAGATGGTACCGGTCGTCAGCGTCACAACTATCATTGCCGTTGCCCACCATGTTTCAGGAATTATCTGATTACGGCTAAGCCATGTTGCAACAAAAAATGTCTGAACGGCACAAAGAGCAACGGTCGAATACCGTGTCCACTGGTTCATTTTTTGCCGACCAACTTCGCCTTCTTCTTGAATTTTCTTCATCGCAGGTGAGAGAACCGGCAAGAGCTGCATGATGATCGATGCGGTGATGTAAGGCGTTACGCCCAGAGCGAATACCGAGATTGTCCGGAAATTACCACCTGAAAACAGATCGAGCACACCAAGTAGAGTACCGGCGACCTCGCCCCAGACTCTTTCCAACTGGGCACTATTAATACCGGGAGCCTGGACGTGTGCACCAAAACGATAGACGGCCAATAACCCGAGCGTAAAGAGGATCCTCGTCCTCAGCTCGGGAATCTTGAACATGTTTTGGACGGCGCCAAAAAACTTTTCCATATTTCTCCGGGAAAGCCGTTACTATTCAGCGGCTGCGGCCTTAGCCTTGACGATCACTGTCGCTTCGCCGCCCGCTTTTTCGATTTTTTCCTTAGCCGTTTTTGTAAAACGATGGGCCGAAATCTTTAATGATTTTGAGACCTCACCGGTGCCGAGAATGACGAGATCGTGCTTTGCCTTTTTGATCAAGCCACGATCGTGAAGGATTTCCGGGGTGACCAAATCACCTGCTTTAAAGTTGTCCTCGATCTTGCCGAGGCTGATCTCGATCCATTCCTTCTTAAAAATGTTTGTGAAACCACGCTTTGGCAACCGACGCTGTAAAGGCATCTGACCGCCCTCAAATCCCGGACGGCTGCTGTAGCCCGAACGCGATTTTTGGCCCTTATGTCCACGGCCCGCAGTCTTACCCAAACCGGAGCCCGGCCCCCGTCCGACACGTTTCTTTTTGTGTGTCGAACCTTTAGCGGGGTGCAAATTATTCAATGATAAAGCCATCTTACTATTCCTCTGGGATCTTCCTAGTCAACGATCCGAAGCAAATGCGGGATCTTAGCAACAATTCCTCTCGCCGCCGCCGTATCTGGTCGGGTGACCGTCTGGTTAAGCTTAGTTATGCCCAAAGCCTTAACGATTTCCTTTTGCTTTTTCGCGTATCCGATCATACTCCGGTAATACTGGATCTTGATCTGCCCGCCCTCTGTTTTTTCTGCTTTCTTTGCCATGATCTTCTTCGATTACGAAAAATGAATTTAGAATTAC
>DAIRVI010000008.1:0-7661 GCA_036802885.1 Pyrinomonadaceae bacterium | reverse complement strand
ACGCCGGTACCTTCGGCGGCCGGTTTTAGCAAAACACGTCCAGCCCCATATTCTCCGATCATTTGATGCGGAAGTGTCCCATCGATAAGCGGAACACGGATCAGATTATTCTTTGCCGCTTCGACCGCTTTCTTAATGGCATTTGGAACTTCTTTGGCCTTTCCTGTGCCAAACCCTACATGACCAGCCTCATCGCCAACAACGACCAGAGCAGCGAAAGACATATTCTTACCGCCCTTTACTACCTTGGTCACACGGTTGATCGAGATCAGCTGATCTTTTAGCAGCAAACCGCCCGGAGAGATCTTTTGTTTATTCTTCATCTTTGCTTTCCTGCTCCTCATCTTGCTTCGGAGCCTTTTGCTCTGTTTCCTTCGTCGGGGCTGCCTTCGGCTTCTTTGCACCGATCTCGTGTTTATTTAGTCCGGCCTCGCGGGTTGCGTCAAGAAGGGCCTTTACACGGCCGTGATAAAGATATCCGCCGCGGTCAAAAACCACAGTCGAAATACCTGCACCCAGAGCCCGCTCTGCGATCGCTTTTCCGACCAACTTGGCAGCTTCGACGTTTCCGCCTGTTTTGCCGCCAAGAGTTTTTTCTGTAGTCGACGCCGTAGCCAGAGTCTTTCCGGCTCGGTCATCAATTACCTGAGCGTAAATGTGGTTGAGGCTGCGAAAGACCGCGAGTCTCGGTCTCTCTGCCGAACCTTCAACTTTCTTGCGAATGCGGCTGTGAACTCCGTGCCGAATATCTGATCTGCTCTTCTGTCCCATATACTTATTTGCCAGTCTTACCAGGCTTCAATCTGTAATATTTATCCGAATAACGGACGCCTTTGCCCTTATACGCGTCGGGCTTACGCAAACGGTTTAGTTCAGCCGCGACCTGGCCGAGTTTTTGTTTGTCGATACCGCTGAGGGTTATCGTTGTTTGATACTGATTGATCGACGTTTTGGTATTCAATCGCTCAGCCTTAGCATCGATGCCTTCGGGCAGAACATATTCGATCGGATGTGAATAGCCGAGCGCGAAAACGATCTTTTTACCCTGCACGTCGGCCTTGTAACCAACGCCCACAATGTCCAGATCCTTTGAGAAGCCTTCGGTCACCCCGACGACGGCGTTGTTGGCAAGGGCTCTCGCCAGACCGTGAAAAGCCGCACTATCATCACTCGCCCGTTCCGCGGTCAATATTCCATCTTCCTGCTTAAACGAAACGCCCGCCGGAATCGGCGTATTGAGCGTGCCCTTCGGCCCCTTGATCTCCATAGCCGAAACATTGATCGTTACGGACACCCCGGACGGAATTGTTATCGGTTTTTTACCTACTCGAGACATAACTTTACCTTAATAAACTTCTGCTAATACCTCGCCGCCAACGTGTTCGGCCCGTGCGCGTTTGCCACTCATCAGGCCCTTTGACGTCGATACAATATTGACGCCGTAACCACCAAGCACCTTTGGAATATCGGCTGAGCCGACATAAACGCGGCGGCCCGGAGTCGAAACTCGCGACAAATGCGTGATCGACGAAGTTCCCTTCGCATCATAGCGAAGAAAAATGCGGATCATATATTTAACACCTTCGCCCTTGGTCGAAAAGCTATTGATATAGCCCTCTTCCTTGAGAATTCGTGCCAATTCCATCTTAAGCTTAGAGCCCGGGATGTCGACGCGTGTGTGATTCGCTCGTATAGCATTGCGAATCCGCGTGAGCATATCGGCTATTGGATCTGTCATTACTGTTCTACTCCCTAATCTCTTACCAGCTCGATTTAACGACGCCGGGGATCTGGCCCTCGAGTGCCAGCTTTCTAAGTGCAATACGTGAAAGACCAAATTTTCGCAGGTATCCACGGGTTCGTCCCGACTGCGAACAACGGTTGCGGACCCTCGACGGGCTCGCGTCACGCGGCATTTTCTGTAGCTTAACCACCGCTGCATCAACCTCTTCAGGGGTCGATTTCGGATTATTGATGATCTTCTTAGCTTCGGCACGTCGCTCGGCATATAGCTTCACGACGCCCTTGCGCCTTTCGTTATTTACTACTTTGCTAATCTTTGCCATTTTTTTATTGTCTGAACGGCATACCGAGCGCTTTAAGCAGCGATCTGGCCTGGTCGTCATTCCTTGCCGTTGTAACGATCGAAATATTCATTCCGCGTGTCTTATCGACCTTATTAAAGTCAATCTCCGGAAATATCAGTTGCTCACGAATTCCCAGCGTATAATTTCCCCGTCCGTCGAACGCCTTGGCGGAAATACCTCGAAAATCGCGAACCCGCGGCAGCGCCACCGAGATCAGACGATCGAGAAATTCGTACATTCGTTCACCCCGAAGCGTGACCATTGTTCCGATCGCCATTCCCTGACGAAGCTTGAAAGCCGCGATCGACTTCTTCGCCTTCGTAACGACAGGTTTTTGCCCCGTTACCGATTTCAATTCCTCGGTCGCTACGTCCAGGATCTTGGCATTGGCGCTCGCCTCGCCAAGGCCCATATTCACGACGATCTTTTCGATCTTGGGGATCGCCATCGGATTTTTGATCTCAAACTCCTTAGCCAATGCCGGAGCGATCTCATTCTTGTATTTTTCTCTTAACCTGGCCATTTTTCTTGCCTTCCCTATGTTTGGGTATCGCGTCTAAGCGTTTCCAAACGATAAATCTATTTCGATTCTTCCGCTGCCGGCGTTTCGTCCTCAACCTTTTTCTTTTCGCGTTTATACGAGGAATTCTCAGGTATCAGCTTACCGCTCTTTGCGACGCGGACCTTTTTGCCTTCGCGTTGCTCGTATTTAACCTTTGTCGGCTTTCCCGTTTCGGGATCGATCAAGGCGACGTTCGAGATATTGACCCACGCCTCTTGCTCAAAGATCCCGCCCTCGCGATTCATCTGGGGCATCGGCTTGCGATGACGTTTTACTATCATCGCGCCTTCTACCTTGACTTTACCGGTGCGTGCATCGACCGCGATCACCTTTCCGCGATATGGCTGACGCTTTCCGCCGCTGTCATAGCGGTTAAATTCCTTGCCCGCAATAAATACGACCTGATCGCCGCGCCTTATCCTACTTTTTACCGTACCTGTCTTTACCGCTTTCATCTCTTAAATAACCTCCGGTGCGAGGCTGACGATCTTCATAAAATTCTTTTCGCGAAGTTCGCGAGCGACTGGTCCAAATACACGCGTTCCGATCGGCGAACCATCGTCTTTGATAAGCACGGCGGCGTTCTCGTCAAATCGAATGTACGTGCCATCTTTACGCCGAACTTCCTTTCGGGTTCGGACGATCACTGCGTCATAAACCTTGCCCTTTTTGGCGGTTCCGTCAGGTGACGCCTCTTTGACCGTTACTTTGATCGTGTCGCCAAGCCGTGCGATCTTTGCCGTCGAGCCACCGACAGGCATGATCATCTCGACCCGTTTCGCTCCCGAATTGTCTGCGACCGCTAACGAGGTCTGCATCTGAATCATAACTATTCACTCCGCTTCCGAACTCACCGGACACTAAAATTTAACTTTCAGCCCTATGGATGATCTCAACCACACGCCAACGTTTCCTGGCCGATAGCGGCCTCGTTTCCACGATCTTCACCTTATCGCCAATTTTCGCACCCAGATCGTCGTGAGCCATAAACTTTTTACGCTTCTTCACATACTTGCGATAAACCGGGTGCTTGACCAGCCGATCAACACGAACGGTCACCGTTTTCATCATTTTGTCAGATGAGACAATGCCAACCTTTTCCGCACGTTTTCCGCCGCTCTTAACTTCCGTTGAAGCCGTGACATCCGCCTTCTTTGCGGGCTTTGCTGCCTTCGAAGCAGTTTTTGCGGGCTTTTTCGGCTTTTCGACAGCCGCTGGAACATCGTCGACCGAGGTGTCGTCCGCCACAGCCGATTTCGACGTTTTTTCAACGGGCGCGGCTTCCACTGCACCTGCTTTCAACGAGCCTTCATCACTCGCCGTCTCGGCGGCTTCAGCCTTTGTCTCTTCGACTTCGTCTTTTTTCTTTCTTGCCATTTTCTTTTCTCGAGGGCCTTACGCCTTTGCGGTCTTGGCCTCAGATTCTTTCTTATTCAGCAAGGTGTAAACCCTAGCCAACGTCTTTTTCTCGCGACGAATATCATTAACTACTTCGCCCACACCTAGCGTTTTGCGGAACTTAAGCCTAAAAAGCGACTCTTTGAGCGCGTCGGCTTGATCTTTTAATTCCTCAGGGGTCATTTCCCCAAGCTGTTTGAGCTGTTCTTTCCTTTTCATCTCTTAAACGACGCCTCCCTCAAGGTCGGCTCGCGTGACAAATCTGGTTTTGATCGGCAATTTCTGAGCCGCCAGAAGCATCGCCTCGCGTGCTAGCGCCTCATCAACGCCCTGAATCTCATATAAAACACGGCCCGGTTTTACAACTGCCACCCAATGATCCGGAGCTCCCTTTCCGCTACCCATACGGGTCTCAGCCGGTTTCTTGGTGATTGGCTTGTCCGGAAAGATCCGAATCCAGATCTTGCCGCCGCGTTTTACGTGACGCGTCATCGCAATACGGGCCGCTTCGATCTGACGGTCCGTTATCCACGCCGCCTCTAATGTTTTGAGACCAAAATCACCAAAGCTGAGTTTCTCGCCGCGTGTCGCTTTCCCGCGCATGCGGCCCTTCATCACTCTTCGGTGCTTGACCTTTTTGGGCATTAACATAACTGATCTCCAATGGTTTGCAGTCCGTAATTTGTACCGAAAACCGCTTACCTGTTACCGTCTGTCGTCACGTCGCGGGCGGCGATCGCCACGTCCCGCTCCACGTTCGACCTTAACTTCATTCATCGGATCGGTCGTCGTTCCACGTGCCATCGAGGCATTTGGATCAAGAATTTCACCGCGATAGATCCAAACCTTTACACCGATGATTCCAAATGTCGTCAAAGCCTCGGCAAATCCGTAATCGATGTCCGCTCTCAGCGTATGCAGCGGCAAACGCCCTTGCAATGACCACTCGGTCCGGGCAATTTCGGCCCCGTTCAGGCGTCCGGCGATCATCACCTTAATGCCCTGAGCACCGAAACGCTGCGATTCCTCGATCGTTTTCTTCATTGCACGGCGAAACATAATTCGTTTCTCGAGCTGCTGGGCGATCTTCTCCGCCTGAAGCTGTGCATTAAGTTCCGGGTGGCGAATTTCCTGAATCGATATAAGCACTTCGCGACCAGTTGTACGAGCGAGGTCCTCGCGAAGCTTTTCGATCTCAGCACCTTTCCGGCCGATGATGATACCTGGTCGTGAGGTATATATAATGATCTTCAGGCGAGTAGCCGCTCGTTCGATATCAATGTGCGAAACACCGCCGCCGCCAAATTTCCTTTTAAGATCCCTCTTAAGTTTCAGATCTTCAGCTAAAAACTTGGCAAAATCCTGCTTCGCAAACCAATGCGAATGCCAGTCTTTGTTGTATCCGACCCTAAAGCCGTATGGATGAACTTTTTGTCCCATTCTAATTCCTTTTACTGCCGCTCAAGTTCCTCATTTGTCTTTTCCATGACCTCATCAACAGGCTTTTCGGCATGCTCCTCAGCCGTCGTATGAGTAGAAGTCTCGTGTGCCGCTGAAACATCAGCATCGATCTCGGCCTTATTTTCTTCGACAACTTCAGCCTTTGTTTCCGTTTCGACCACTTCGTCCGGCGCCGTTTCGATCGTCTCTGCCGCTAATGGTGTTTCAACTGCGGAAGTCTCCGTGACTTCTCCGATCAGGGGCTTCTCTGACTTCTCCGCCTTTGTCTCTTTCTTTGCAGGTGCCTTTGCCTTTGCAGGAGCCGCAGTCTTTTTCTTCGCTCCTTCAGCCTTTCTTGCAGCGAATCGGGCTGCTCTGGCCTCTTCAATTGCCAGTTCCTGTTCGCTCTTCGCCTTTGCTTCGCTCGTCACGTGAATCGTGATATGGCAATAGTGACGCTGTTCCCGATACGCACGCCCCTGCGGTGCCGGACGCATTCTTCGTCTTCCCTTGGTAGGCCCCATATCGACAAAGCAAGTATTAATCCATAGATCGTCGGGATCGATGGCAATGTTCTCCTGCTCAGCCTTATAAGTCGCATTAGCGATTGCCGAATTGAGACACTGAGCGATCGGCTCTGCCGCACGCTTGTCAGTAAATTTTAGGATCGACAAGGCTCGAGCCACGTTAACCCCGCGGATCAAATCGATCACAAGCCTGGCTTTACGCGGCGAGCCCTTCAAATATTTTGTTTTTGCTATCGCTTCCATATCGCTATTTCCGTTTCGCCATCTTCTCCGCTTTCGTCCCCGGATGTCCCTTAAACATTCGCGTCGGAGAAAACTCGCCCAGCTTATGGCCAACCATATTTTCTGTAACAAACACAGGGATGTGACGTTTGCCGTTGTGGACGCCGAAGGTCAAACCCACCATGTCCGGTGTAATCGTCGAACGTCGCGACCATGTCCTGATCGCAGGAGGCTTGGGCCCGCCGTCCGAAATGCGGCGCAGGGTTTTTTGAACGCTAAGATCAATAAACGGTCCTTTCTTTAATGAACGAGGCATATCTTTTCTGGTGGTGAACGGTGAATGGAAAACTATGAGATTTTAACTCACCCATCGCTCACAAATCATCACTTTCTCCTACGGTCTTTCACGATCATGTTGGTCGTGCGTTTGTTACGCCTGGTCTTGTAACCGCGTGTCGGTTGGCCCCAAGGCGTTACCGGATTACGCCCACCTGACGTCTTGCCTTCACCGCCACCATGCGGGTGATCGACCGGATTCATTGCAACACCGCGAACCTTCGGGCGTTTACCCATCCAACGGGATCGTCCAGCCTTTCCAAGCGAAACATTTTCGTGCTCGGTGTTGCCAACTTGTCCGACCGTCGCCATGCAGACGACCGGGACCTTTCGAACCTCGCCGGACGGCATTCTAAGCTGAGCGTAATCGCCTTCCTTAGCGACGATCTGAGCAAACCCACCGGCCGAGCGAACCATCTGTCCGCCTTTACCAGGGCGGAGCTCAATATTATGAACCTCTGTGCCGAGCGGGATATTCTTGATCGGTAAAGCGTTTCCCGGCAAAATATCTGCTTCCTCTCCACTCAGGATCATTGTGTCTACCTTGAGGCCGACAGGTGCGATAATGTAACGTTTCTCGCCGTCGAGATATGAGATCAGGGCAATGTGAGCCGAGCGGTTCGGATCGTATTCAATTTGGGCGACACGTCCCGGAATGCCGGCCTTATCTCGTTTGAAGTCAATTATCCGATAATGGCGCTTGTGGCCTCCACCGCGACGGCGGATCGTGATACGTCCGTCATTGTTGCGGCCTGAAATTCTCTTTTTTGGCTCGAGCAGTGATTTTTCGGGTACTGCGTTCGGAGTCAATTCATCTCGTGTCAAGTACGTTTGATAACGCCTTGCCGGTGATGTCGGTTTTAATCTCTTGATTCCCATAATCTAAGTGAAAAGTGAATAGTTAAAAGTGAAAAATGCTTTGAATTCTTAACTTCTCACTTTTGGTTTTTCACTACTAAATCGCTTCCGCGTAATCTACCATCGGCTCGCCCTTTCGTAAGGTAACGTAAGCCTTCTTAAAACTCGCACGACGCCCTTCGATACGGCCGCGGCGTTTCACCTTGCCTTCGTATTGGACAGTTCGAACAG
>DAIRVI010000007.1:0-64384 GCA_036802885.1 Pyrinomonadaceae bacterium | reverse complement strand
CGGTAACGTTGCCGTCCTTATCTTTGATCCGTACCCACGGAATTACTTGCCGCTGCTCGTCTGTGGCAACATAAGTGATCTCATTGGCAATGTTCATATGCCAATGAATGCCCGTGACCTGACCTGCCTTTGGACTGCCGCCGCCGACATTGATCAGCATTCGCCTTTCACGCAACGTATTCTTTTCGTCGTACCCGTAACGGTTGAAGACCTTCATTTGAGCGCCGAAAAACTTTTCGGGCCAGTGACATTGTTCACAAGTATCCGGTGCCGGACGAAGGTTGTGAACCGGCGTACCGATTGGCCTGGAGTATTTGTTAAAAGTCACGGAATAAAGCTGGTATGCGCCAGATAGTTTTGAGCGAACGTACCAACCCGCACCGCCGCCGACGTGGCAATCAACACATCGCACGCGAGCGTGAGCGCCGGCCAGGTAGGATGTGAATTCGGGCTTCATCGGCACGTGGCACGTCTGGCCACAGAATGTCACCGACTCTGTATATTCAAATGCACGATAACTGACGAACGCACTTGCGAAAAGGAAGACGAACGATACAGCCATGAAAATGATCAATGATCGGCGTCGCTGCGGGTTATTAAGATCGATCACCGGAAAAGCGGCTATCTGAGCCTCGGTCATACTAAGGCGCCGGCGTCTTTCCCATAGCAAACCCACTACGGTAATAAATAAACCGACAAGGACGATGGTCGGAACTGCTATAAACGTGATCAGGCCCGTGTAAGGGTTTTCGCTGGGACTCGTGAATTCGATCAGCAGGAGCAGTACGAAAGACGTCACGCTCGCCCCGACGATCGCCAATCCGAAGTAACTAATATAGTTTCGAAACAGGCTGGGTCTAGGGGTACCGCCAGCGGTCTCATGGATCGACGCCGAGTATTTCTTTTCCTTTTCAACTTTTTCTTCTTTCATTTTGCCACTAAGCTATTATCGTAGGAAATCAGATAAAAAGGAACCAAGGCCACCCTGATTCGATTCAATGGTTCTTAAAACGACCGAATCAGAGTTCGAGGTGGCCGAAGCGTAACAAGTTCCGGATCCGAATCTCGCCATTCAATTAGCCGGTGCCCTCAGACCTTTCATATAGGTAACCAGGCTCTGTGCCTGTGCTTCGGACATAGGTTTTGCTTCGAAGGCGGGCATGTTCGGCGGTTTGTCGGCCTTCTTTCCTTTCAAGATTATTTGGACAAGTTCTGCATCCGGTTTTGTCGGATCGAAATTCTTTGTGGCCGTTTTGGTATGACATGCCATACAAAGAAACTTCGTGTACATTGTTGCAGCGTCATCGTCGGCAGCCGCGATCACCTTCAGCGGCGTCGACTTGAAGATCATTAACATAATCAGCGGAAGAGCAAAAAAAACGATTGCAATGAATTTTATTTGAATGGTTCGCATGTTCAACTCCTTATTTCAAACTTACGAACCAGCTACAGTTCCGACCGCCGCAGGCTCGCCACGTTCAAGCTTTGCAACGCGCGTGCCAAGATCGCGGATGAACAAACATCCCGCATTTTATGCCTTACATTGGGCAAATGTGATTATGATCGCCCTCACAAATCGGCAATCTTCGCGGCTACTGCGAGAATCTCCGCGGTCGTGCGGGTCAGAATTTGAAGGTCTTAGGGTTGTGGCACCGCTTGCAGTTCGAAAAATCATCAGAGCCGAATGCTCGTTTTCCATTGTGGCAGCCGCCACAACTCTGTGAGCCGGCAGGAGCAAAGTGCATCGACGCCAGCGGCGCGGTCACCTGCCTGCCGCGCGCCGAACCCGCACGCACCGTATGGCAGGATGTACAGCTTGACGTTTTGCCTTTAGAATGTTCTGCGTGACTAAAGCCTTTGCGAAACGCGACTGCCGATTCCGACGTCCTGACAAGCCGGCCGGGTTGGTGACAAGTGCTGCAGGAGGACATTCTAAACGATGCGTTCGATGAGTGGCATTGGAAACAGGTCGTGTGAGCCGACGGGCCCGAGGGAATAGACTTCGCAACCCCGCGTCCCTGCGGTTTATGACACGTCACGCAGTTTGTCCTTAAATGTTTAGAATGCACGAATTTAGCACCGAAACTACGTAATCCAGGGAACCGCTTCATCCCTGTGCTGGTATGGCAAATTGTGCAGATCGGACTCGTATTGTCTGAGAACTGCAGTGCGTGGCAGCCGGCGCACGGTAGATGGCCCGACTTACCGGGAAAGCCGATACGGGCTGAATTATCGTCACGCCTGTGGCACAGCAGGCAAGGCAGCCGCGAATGGAATTCATTGCTGTGAGTAAATCGAGAGTAATCTTTTGTTTGATTCTCGACAGCCGCGACCTCTGTTGGCTCCGGAACCGGGTTTTCTGCCGCAGTAAAACCTACAACCATAGCGTAGCCAAACAACAATACGCTGCCGAGCATTACGGATGCCTCAACTAGTCGATGACCAGACATCGAGTGCGCCTTTTTGTGACGATACTTGTTCACCTCTTCGACCATACGATTAGAGTCACTTACCAGCCGCAATTGCATCCGAATGCGATGCCGGAACCGCGAGCTTTCCGAAAGTGATGTGACACTTAACACATTGAAATTTCGCGTCGGCCAAACGCTTGTCCATTTCGTAATTCAGTGCACCGCCGTCGTCCGTCGTCGACGTCACGTGGCACGTCGCACACGACGAGATATTAACCTTTAACGTCAGCGGATCGGCCGTATTCATGGTTGCAACCGTGTGACACGTCGAGCAGTCAAGATCGACGTGTGCGACAAATTCGTGTCTAAAAGTGCCGGCCGAGTGTCGAATACTCCAGGCGTCGGTCATTACCTTATTATCGCCGATCATCTTTGCCGCCAGTTTAGGGTCGAAATCAGATTTCGGTTGAGGCGGCTTTAGTTGATGACATGCCGAGCAAGTCTCCGGTGCGGGCAAAAGTCCAGAATCTGCCGAGTGGCAAGTAAAACAGGTTGTGTGCCCGATGGGTGCTGTTTTGAACGTCCCTTTTTTCAACCAGAAAGCGTCACCAATATTTGGCGGAGGTTTTGTAACGAACTCATCATCTGACGTCCCCACTGGCATCATCGTCTGGTGGCAAACCTTACAACTCTCTTCGCCGGCCCGACGCCGATCGGGCATAGCGAATGAGGCATTTACAAAAGTGCCGGAACGAGACCCGGTCGACGACACTATCTCGATATGTTTATCGTGGGGAAACCCAACTACGAAGTCGGACGTTGCAGTTTTCCCTTTTTTTGAAAGGTCAAATACCTCCCTTGGATTGGGGAAGGGATGTCTGGAGCTATCGCCCGCCGAAGGCTTTGTGTGACAGATGGAGCAGATCTTTGGCGGAGTGCCTCTGAAGAACTGCTGTTTGTGACAACTCAGACAAGACTGATGCTTAGGATATTCCGTCACATCCGGAAAAGCGGCATCGCCGGTTCGTACCTTGTTCCAGTTGTCCGACGGAAATTTGTGACAAGTATTGCACTCAAGCTTGTGAGCCTTTTCACTGTGCGGAAACTCGGAGTATTTCGCCTTTCGCGGTGTTGGCTTAGGTGCCGGATCCGGATTCGCACTAACCCGAACTGATGACGAAGAAAGGGAGCTCAATCCGATAATCACGACACAAAGAACCCCAATGAGAATTCGTAGATTGTCTTGTCGCATTGTTGATCTCATCGGGTGACGTTCTTATTATATATTTTATGGCATTGGTTGTGACAGCGATGTGATGAGTGTCACAAACTACCTTTCCGCTCTATCTTTGCGAAATTATACGCGGTAAATTGAGTAATTATCCGCAGTCCGGGTATAGTATTATTTTTCTTACCCAACATAATTACCTGTAAACAGTGATATCATAACAGTTATTCCGGATATGTGCCTCGCTCCCATCACGGGCACAGCTATTGCTCAAGAGGCTCAAGAGTATTTGAAAATATGTCTACATTAGAACAGATCGTAACTAAAGGAGCCACGGGGGCTGCTACAAAAACAAGGTCGCAGGAGTCGCTCTTTTCGCGGTTTCTAAAACTGCTTTGCTCGGTGCGTCTAGGCGTAACGCTGCTATCGCTGCTCGGCCTGGCTTGTTTTATCGGCATGATCATAATGCAGCAGAGCGTTGACGGCTTTGATCGGTACTTTGCCGCGTTGGCCCCGGCCCAACGGCTAGTGTACGGCAAGCTCGGCTTGTTCGATATTTATCATTCGTGGTATTTCAACGTGCTTCTCTGCTTGGTTTCGCTAAACATAATTCTTGCCTCGATAGACAGATTTCCAAAAACCTGGACGTTTGTGTCGAAGCCCAGCCTTACCGTTCCTGTTCGTTGGCTGCGTGATCAGAAGCAGACGGCGGAGCTAAGTATGGCGGGCTCCGGCGAGTCAGTCACCGAGCGGATATCAACAGCAATGAAAAAATCGGGTTGGCGAAAAGTCGCCGTAACCGAAAAAAATGGCCGCACTTTCGTTTTTGGGCAATCCGGGATCTGGAACCGTTTCGGTGCATACGCCGTTCACGTTGGTTTATTGACGATCTTTACGGGCGGATTTCTGACGGCTCAGTTTGGCTCGACGGGCAATATGCCCTTGACGCCAGGGGAATCGACGAACCTTATGTTTGGGACCGTCGTGGAACTCGATAGGACAAATGAGATCACGCAAAAGCTGCCTTTCGAGGTTGCGTGTGTCGATATTCAGCAGCGGCTGATCAAGAAAGAAGAGTCTCTATCGGCGATGAACACCATCGACTGGATGACGCGGTTTACGATCACTGACGAGACAGGAACACATGACGCTGCAGTACAGATGAACAAGCCCTTTGATTATAGAGGGTACAGGTTTTTTCAGGCGAGCTTTACGCCGATCGGCCGTGCACGAAACATCACCGTACGAGCAAAACCAGCGAGCGGGGGCGAGGTCGCGGACGTAACGATCGCACGCGATGGTTCGACCGTTCTCGCTGACGGAACGAAAATCCAATTCAAGGAATTCAGGGGCAATTTCCGTATCGGGCAGGAGGACCCGAACGAAGACACATCAACTTACCCGAATCCGGCGGCCGTGCTGCAGGTGTCGCAGCCTGGCAACCCTCCGCTGACTGCCTACGCCTTTGGCCCGCAAATGGCAAGTATGCCGGTTGCGAGTAAGCCGGTCGCCGGTTACACATATCAATTAGTCGATTTCGAAAAAGTCGCAGACCAGCACATTCTCTCGGTTCAGCGTGATCCGGGAGCAACCGTGGTCTACGTCGGATTCATTTTGCTGTTTTTGACGCTCGTAGCTGTGTTCTTCTTCTCACACCAACGTGTGTGGGCTGCGATCGAAAGCTCGGGCGAAAATATTTACAGCGTTGTTCTAGGAGGCAATAGCAATCGAAGCCTTAACGCGTTTGACGAAAAATTCAAACGCTTTGCAGGAGAAGTGGCTATCCCGAATAAGTAGTAAGAAGTAAATTTGGAGGATACGCAAATGATTTTCAATTTAAGAAGTTTGAAAGTGGTGGTTCTTGCATCATTTACCGTTTTTATGTTTTCAGTATTTATTTTTTCTGACTTCGGCGGAACCACAACCGAAGCGTCAGAGGGCGGAGCACCCACGGGAACAACAGGTGCGCCGGGTGAGGTAACATGCACGAATTGCCATACCCAAAATGCCGGTCCCGGGCAAATTAGCATCATTGCTCCGGCAAATTACACGCCCGGACAAACTTATCAAATTCAGGTTCAACATACGACGACCGACACCAGTCGCTCAAGATGGGGCTTTGAATTGATCTCTTTAGCCGGTACAACAATGGCGGGAAGTTATGCAAATACGACATCTAACACGAGGATCAGGGCGGCAGCTCCTAAAAATTATGTTACGCAAACTTTGGCCGGGACATTTCCGGGTCAAACCCTCGGAGCGACGTGGTCTTTTAATTGGACTGCCCCGGCAACGAATGTCGGCAATGTAACTTTTTACGCGGCCGGAATCCAGGGCAACAATGACGGAACCGAGGACGGCGACCGGACGGTTCTGACAAGTACCGTCGTTCAGCCGCAGCCGGTTGTTGTCATTCATCACGGATTCACCGATTTCGACGCTGACGGCAAAGCCGACGCCAGCGTTTTCAGGCCGACGACCGGAATTTGGTACATTAACCGGAGTACAGCGGGGTTTACGGCGGCGCAGTGGGGAATTGCTACCGACAAACTGACACCGGCCGATTTTGACGGCGACGATAAGGCCGATATAGCGGTTTGGCGCGCTGGTGCACCTACGGTCGCGGCTTACTATATCTTGCAGAGCACGACAAACACCGTGAGAATTGAGTTGTTCGGACAAACGGGCGACGACCCTGTAGTAACAGGCGATTGGGATGGCGATGGTAAAGCCGACCCGGGCGTTTACCGAAATGCCGCGGTCGGATCGCAGAGCTACATTTATTATCGCGGTTCGCTCAGTAATCCGGGCGGCACCGTCACGTATATTCAATGGGGAACTACAGGTGATCAAGCTATGCGCGGTGATTTTGACGGCGACGGCAAATTCGACCGGGCAGTCTTCCGGCCGTCCAATGGAGTTTGGTACATTGTTCAGAGTACGAACGGTACAGTGCGTTACGAAAACTGGGGATTGTCAACGGACAAATTTGTACCGGCCGATTATGACGGTGACAGCAAGACCGATCTTGCGGTTTTCCGCAGTGGCGTTTGGTACATCAAACAAAGCTCAAATGGAGCGGCATCGTTCATCAACTGGGGTCTCAGCACGGATACACTTGTTCCGGCCGACTATGACGGCGACGGCAAAACCGACGCTGCCATCTATCGCGGCGGAATTTGGTATATTAGGATGAGTAGCTCAGGCAATATGAGTGCGCAGCCTTTCGGCAACGGCACCGATGCACCGGTTCCAAATGCATTTGTTAAATAGGTAATTGTAATTGAACTGATAACCCGGGCCGCTGGTCCCTATGCGGCATACGCGGCCCGGCATTTTTGGAGAGGAAATTTATTATGAGCCAACAAGTATTCGACCCGCCAATTATGATCTCAGCCGACGAGGGCGGTGCCTCGACACTGTTATCTTCGTTTCGATCCTATATTCCAGCTGTGTTATCAATCGGCGCGTCGTTCGCGTTGCTGCTGATCCGGCTCAATGCGGGCGGTGAACGATTTATTTCGGACGGAGCGTTAATGATGCTCGCCCTGGCGTCTTACCTGATAGCGGCCGTATTTTATCTCACAAATCTATATGCGCCGTTCAGATTCGCGGAAAAATTGGGAATGTGGGCGGCGACGCTCGGCGTTTTCTTTAACCTGTCGAGCTGGTTGGTTAGATGGGTGGCGGCATACGACCGCGAACTGGCGATCTTCCAGGCCCAGGGGTCGAGTGCGGCTGATATGCCATGGGTTTTTAGATATGTTCCGTTCGCCAATCTTTACGATTTGAGTCTCGCGTTTGCATTTGGCGCCGGAATAACCACACTGCTTGTCATTCGCCGAAATCATTTTCGAATTGTCGCGGCAGTGTCCCTACCGCTCGCGGCGATCATTCTCGTCTTGGCTCGATTTATCGGCAGCGAGATCATCGATCTCCCGCCGGTGCTCGATTCATACTGGCGGCCGATACACGTCGGCATAGCCTCGCTAAGTTACGGCATTGCCCTTGTTTGTTTTGCGGTCGCGGTGCTTTATCTCTTGAAAGACGGCCTGCGAGTCGAAAAGATGGCAATTTGGACAAGTGTTTTCGCACTCGCGGTGTTCGCGACTATTAGTAAATTTAGTGTGTTTGCACCGCAGACATTTGGCACTTACACGGCGTCAACATTCGTCGGCAGCTCGAGGATGTCGCTCGCATTAAGGGCCGATATCCCGTATGTCGGATGGCTGGTCGTCGCTGCGGCCGGATTGCTGATCGCCGCGGTGGTTGCGTACGGCGCGTTTATTTCGAAAGATAACGACAATGCTCGAAAATGGGGCAACCGGTTTCTCTATGCGGCTCTGGCCGTGCAGGGCGCCGGAATTGCGATGCTCGTTTACCAGCTTAAGACGTTAGGGAATATCGTCGCCCTCCTTAACCCATTGCAGTACCCCAAGTTTGCCGAATGGATGCTGCAGCAGCAGGATATGCCTCAGCAGCAGATCAACTTGATGGGCCAGCAGCAGCTTTACGGCATCGCGAACAAGTGGGTAGGTGAAAATGGAGCCAATCTGCATTTGAGCCTAAATGCTAATCCGGTCGAGCTTGCCGCATTGATCACGGCGTTTACGGGAACCTTTTTCGTTGTAATGTTTGGGATCAAAACCGAGCGAATTCGCGAGATGCTGCCGTCGGCCGAGACGCTTGACGGCCTTATGTACAAACTTGCCGGCGTTGCCTTTGCGGGCCTTGCACTTCTGCTAATGACCGGGGCCGTGTGGGCGAATGAGTCGTGGGGACGTTATTGGGGGTGGGACGCAAAGGAAGTTGGTGCTCTGGTCGCCTGGCTGACCTACGCTGGATTTCTCCATTCGCGGATCGCCTACGGTTGGCGTGGCCGCCGATCGGCGTATTTTGCGGTCGTAGCGTTTCTTTTTGTAATATTTACTTATCTCGGCGTGAGCTATCTGCTGCCGGGACTTCATTCTTACGCGTAATTTATGAATAAAGAAAATGTACTTTTTGGTGTGATCGGCCTGCTCGCGGGCCTGATCATCGGTTTTATGTTTGCAAACTCGATCAATCAGCAGGGCGTTACGGCAACGGCCGCACCCGAGATCAGATCGAATTCGAATATGCCGCCCGGGCACCCCGATATAGGTAGTGCGGGGGCACCCGGTGCTCCGGGTGTTATGCAGCCTGAGGGTCAGGCGATGATCGAAAAGGCAAAACAGTCGCCTGACGATTTTGACGCACAGCTAAAAGCCGCCGAGGCTTATTACCAGATCGAGCGGTTCGATGACGCCATTAAGTTTCTAACCGCAGCCAATAAGCTGAAGCCTGACGACAGCGAAGTTGTCGTACATTTAGGCAACGCTAACTTTGACGCCAGTCATTACGAAGAGGCAGAAAAATGGTACACAGCCGCGCTCGCCAAAAAGGCCGATGACGTAAATATCCGCACCGATCTCGGGCTCACATTCGTTTTCCGTGATCCTCCGAACTATGATCGGGCGATACAGGAATTTAACAAGTCGCTTGCGACCGACCCGAACCACATACAGACGCTGCAAAACATCACTGTCGCATACACTAAAAAGGGCGACGCAGCCAAAGCGAATGCTATGCTCGCAAAGCTCGAGGGTGTCGACCCGCAGAACAAGGCGATCGTAAAGCTTCGGGAAGATATTCAGAAGATCGGGACAAAGTAAGGTCCATCTTTTCTCACTTCTTTTGCAAAAACGGGGGCATGACGTCGCTCATCGTCTTGGCTCTTACGGACTCGACTTTGCCGTTCGCCCCTGGACCAGCTGATGTTTTTTTGATCTCGAGTGCATTAAGACGACCGCTCTTTGATCTATATTGGAGTTCGGATCGAGCCTTGTTTGTATGTAACTCCACGAGTTTTTCGGTTTACCTCAACCCACCAGAGAATTTCCTTCTACAAATCGACTGAAATGTGAAAAGCGTGCGGTGCGGAATTTTTCGCACCCTCGCTTTTAATAAATCAGCCACGGAATGGTTATAATGAGCGCATAGCTCGTACCGTTGTTCGGTAACTGATATGGCAAATTCACTTGGCAAGATTTTGATAGTTGATGACGACCGCTTTGTCCGTATGGCACTTAGCGAAGCGTTGAGTTCGTGGGATTACGAAACGGTTGAGGCGGAAAGTGTCGCAACGGCAATGAAAGCGTTTGTCGACGAAGAGCCGGCGATAGTTCTGCTCGACATTGACCTGCCGGATGGATCGGGTCTTGATATTCTTACCGAGATCAAGGAGCAGAGTCCCGAAACCATTGCCGTAATGATCACGGGGAACGTCGATGTCGATAACACAGTCGCTGCGCTTCGTGGCGGCGCCCACGATTTTATCGGCAAGCCCGTAAGGCTGGAGGAATTGCGGGTAACCCTGCGAAACGCGGCCGAAACGCGTGATCTGAGACGCGAGGTCACACACGCGCGAAACGAACGTAAGCGCGGATTTAGCTTTTCGGAGATCATTGGCGAATCGGACGCAATGAAAAAAGCGATCGAACTCACCCGCCGCGTTGCCGAATCGGATGTCGGCTCGATCCTCTTGGATGGCGAAACCGGAACCGGAAAGGACCTGTTTGCCAGGGCCATTCACTTCGCCTCCGATCGCGCAGAGGCGCCATACCTTGCGATCAACTGCGCAGCGTTGCCGGCAAACCTGATCGAATCCGAGCTTTTCGGTTATGAGAAAGGCGCTTTCACCGATGCCAAATCTAAGAAAGAAGGGCTCTTTGAACAGGGGCACGGCGGAACCATATTCTTGGACGAGATCGGCGAGATGGAGCTCTCGCTGCAGGCCAAATTATTGCGCGTTCTGGAGGAAGGAACGTTTCGACGCGTTGGCGGTCTCAAGGATATCCAACTAAATGCACGTATCGTCGCTGCTTCAAATCGAAATCTGAAACAGGAGAGCGAGATAGGTAATTTCCGTCTCGATCTGTATTTTCGGCTATCGGTCATACAGGTCGATATTCCGCCTCTCCGCCTGCGGGGCGACGACGTTGTCCTGCTCGCAAACCATTATATCGAAAAGGCAAATCTCAAACGGCGTGGCAAGTTGCTTGTTGCTCTATCGCCCGAAGTTGAGAGGATCTTCAAAAATTATCAATGGACCGGCAACGTTCGGGAGCTGCGCAATGTGATCGAGCGTGCGTCTATTTTGGAGGACGGTGATACGGTTACGCCGACACATCTGCCGGCGGATATGCTCGGCAGTGCGACGAACCAGAGCGGCGGCGGTTCGTCATTCGTTTTACTTCCGTCCGAGGGTGTTTCGCTGGAGACTGTCGAATTCGAACTCGCAAAACAAGCGATCGATCGCACGGGTGGAAATTTGACCCGGGCCGCAAAGCTGCTTGACATCTCTCGCGACCAGCTGAGATATAAGCTCAAAAAGGCGGGTTACGGTGCCGAGTCAAAGAGTTAACTAAATAGGTGACCGCAAAACCAAAAAAACAAGATCCCATCAAGGAGCTTACGGACCTTAAGCGTGCGCTCGACGAATCCGCGATCGTGGCGATGACTGATCAGCGCGGCGTCATCACCTACATTAACGATAAATTCTGTGAGATCTCTAAATTCAGCCGCGAGGAACTCATCGGCCAGGACCACCGCATTATTAACTCGGGGTTTCATCCAAAAGAATTTATTCGCGACATTTGGACGACGATCGCTAACGGCCGAGTCTGGCGTGGCGAGCTCCGTAACAGGGCGAAGGACGGATCGATATATTGGGTCGACACGACAATCGTTCCGTTTCTTGATAAGGACAAAAAGCCTTTTCAGTACGTGGCGATCAGGCACGAGACCACTGAGCGAAAATTGGCCGAAGAGCGTGTCCGCCAGCAAGCCTCACTTCTCGACAAAGCTCAGGACGCTATCCTCGTGTGCGACCTCAACTACCAGATTCTCTATTGGAACAAAGGGGCCGAGCGAATCTATGGTTGGACGGTTGACGAGGCCTTTGGACGGAATATCGGCGACATTGTATGTGCCGGCGACCCGGATTATGTTGCCCAGGCGAAAGCTGCCCTTCAGAGTTCGGATGAATGGAAATCTGAGTCGCGGCACACGACCCGTACCGGCGAAAAGATAATAGTCGTAAGCCGTTGGACGCTTGTCCGAAATGATGCGGGCGAGCCTGACTATTATTTTGTTACAAATACTGAGATAACGGAGCAGAAAATTACCGAGGAACATCTGTTTCGCGCACAACGAATGGAGTCGATCGGTACGCTTGCCGGCGGTATCGCCCACGATCTCAACAATATACTCTCACCTGTAATGATGGCCGTCGATATGCTGCAGCTAAATGGCCCTGACGCCGAAACAGCTCGGTGGCTCGGGATGATAAAGGAAAACGCCGAGCGCGGTGCCGATCTGGTGAAGCAAGTGCTCACATTTGCACGAGGGCTGAGCGGTGAGCGTGTTTCCATACAGTTAAAACACCCGATCAAAGATATTGTTGGGGTTTTGACCGAAACGCTTCCAAAATCTATCTCGCTTAAATATGACATCAGTCCCGACCTATGGACGATCTCGGCTGACCCGACGCAGATCCATCAGGTTTTAATGAATGTTTGTATAAATGCTCGTGACGCAATGCACTCCGGCGGGACGATGACGATCAAAGCTAAAAACGTGTCGATCGATGAAAACTATGCGCGGATGAATATTGACGCCGCTCCCGGAAATTTTGTTCTGTTGACCGTCGTTGATACCGGAACCGGAATGCCGCCAGAGGTCGTAAAGCGTATATTCGATCCGTTTTTTACTACAAAAGAGATCGGCGAGGGAACTGGTTTAGGGCTCGCGATGACTCTGACGATCGTAAAGAGCCATGGCGGGTTCATTAATGTTTATAGCGAGCCCAAAAAGGGAACTCGTTTCTCTATTTATTTGCCATCTGCTGAGATTCAGCATGCGACCGAGGAGCCATTGGCAAAAGACACGTTGCCTCGCGGTAACGGCGAACTCATCCTGATAGTCGATGACGAGGTGCACATCCGAAGCGTTGCCGAGGCGACGCTTGCCAAATTCGGCTACAAAACTGCTACTGCCGTCGACGGCACGGACGCGCTCGCCATTTACTCGCAGCAACGTCAGGAAGTCGCCGCCGTATTAACGGACATATCGATGCCCTATCTGGATGGCGAAGCGCTAATTCGGGCGCTTAAGAAGATGAACCCCGAGATCAAAGTGATAGCAATGAGCGGGCTTGCAAGCGCAGGGCATACGTCCGAATTGCAAAATCTTAAGGTTTCCGCTTTCCTGACAAAACCCTTCACTGCAAAGGTATTGCTCACGACACTTTCTGAAATTCTCAGCAATGATTGATTCCGAACGAGGGGGCCAAATTGACCCGGTAGGTCGTCAAGAACGCATCGAAATACTGGACGTCCTCCGCGGATTAGCCGTTTGCGGAATCCTCGTCGGCAACATGCAGTGGTTTTCGGGATATGGGTTTATGCCGCTTGCTCTCGGGCACCAATCTCCGATGGTCGATCAGGTGACGCATTTCCTCGTTCACTTCCTTGTCGAAGGCAAGTTTTACTCGATCTTTTCATTTCTTTTTGGCTTCGGTTTTGCCATCCAGATCGCAAAGGCCGACGAACGCGGCGACACAAACGCCGCATTATTCAAACGTCGACTGTTTTGGCTGTTGGTGATTGGGCTGCTTCATGCCCTTTTCCTATGGTCGGGTGATATCTTAAGCGTCTACGCTGTGATGGGCTTTCTACTACTGCTGTTTCGCAAAAAAACAAACGGATCGTTGCTCAAATGGGCTTTTGTTCTGCTCGTGATCCCGATTTTGACCTATCTGGGTCTTTATGGCTTATTTGTGGCGTTTGCTCCGCCCGAGGCTGCGGCTATGGTAAATGCGGGGCAGACGGATATGTGGAATCAGTCGATCACAAGCGTTCCGCAAAGCAGCTATTTCCAGATTTTAACTGGTTATAACGTCAATATGCTCATCGGCCGATATGCGGGTTTGATCTTTCAAATGCGTTTGCCGAAGATTCTGGCGATGTTTTTGCTTGGGGTTTATGCTTACCGGCGCGGGTTTTTTCAAAATGCGTCGAGCCATCAACTGTTCACACGCAGTGTACTTATTTACGGACTTTCCTTCGGTCTGATAGCAAACGTCTTGTTCGGCGTCTTATCGCGATCCGAGGCGGACTTTCCGCCAACGCCCGCGGGCTTGGCCGGCGTTATCGCCTATTCGTTTGGCGTTCCCGCCTTGGCGCTTGGGATCATTGCTCTTGTCACGACGATGTGGCAAAAGACGGCATGGCAACGGCTGTTTCGTTTTCTTGCTCCGGTCGGGCGAATGGCGCTTACTAATTATTTGCTGCAAACGGTTATCTGCGTCATTATTTTTTACGGTTTCGGTTTTGGCCGGTATGGAAGTGTCGGCGCGAATGGTGCGACCCTGATCGCACTTTCGATTTTTTTGTTTCAGATCGTGATCAGCGTTTTTTGGCTCAAATACTTTAACTACGGACCCGTCGAGTGGATCTGGCGACAGTTAACTTATCGAAAACGGCTCCGGCTTATCAAATAAATAACCATTTGAGGACTCCACCGCGTAAGTAGTTGCGAAAAAAGAATCGGCGCCGGGGCAACCGACGCCGTTCTCGTACATTCGATATTAATCGATCACTCACCCGACGAATCGGCAACCTCAGTTATGCTTTGCGGACTAAGATTAAGTACATTTTGGCCGGGAACAACTGAGATAGGCGAATTCCACAATGCAAATCCTCGGCCAACTCGGCTGACGCCGAAAAGATAGTATTGATTCGGCAAAATACCAGCCAGGTTGGCGTCGCCTGTGCCGCCCGTCGTCCCTGAGTACTTCGAATGTGCAGCGATCGCTCGCATCGCGTTTCGTTGGAAATCGCCGTATCTGTCAGGAAAAACGACGGAAAGGCCCAGACTTCCAGACAGGCTATTCCCCTCGATTGGTTCGAGACGGGCTTCGCTCAGTATTGTTTCAAGATCCTTGTCTAGAAGATAAAATTTTGTGCCTCGCGCCGCTTGCACTGACCCGTTCTGAGCCCTTAGGCGGGCATTGAGAATGACCGAACCTTTATCACTCGGCGGCGCTACGGGAACCTCGGTGGTTGTACCGGGAACAGTAGTGGTTTGGCCGGGCGGTACAGAAACGGGCGGACTAGTGGTTGATGGAACTGTTGACGTGCGTGAGTCGCGCACCGGTTCCGTTGCGGTTTTTCTTCCCGCCATGTTCACGTTTACATTCATATTGGATGGATCATCCGACTGACGGATGGCCATATAAATGACAACCAGAAGAATGACGGCTAATAACCCGATGGGCACAAACGCCCATGTCGGGAAGCCTCCTTCGCGTTCGACGGGCTGCATAACGACGACTTTTTTCTCAACAATAGTTGGAGCTTGTGTGGGACGACCGCAATTTGGACATGCGACCGAGTTGGCCGATAGTTCGTGGCCACATTCTGGACAGTGTAATAACGACATTTGTTTAATCCCCCTTGAATTGACTAACTGCGGAGCAATTGTCGCATTTTCAATTCTATGTTTCAAATACTCCGTCTGAAGCCGTCTTGCCGTCCCTTCGTATGAAAATACCCGAGCTGATATACGAAAACTGCGAATATTTTCACAGAACAGACGGACAATTTCAGATGGCAAATCCGGTAAACCTATATGTTTGTGTGGGTTTAGCTTGCAATCAATCCCGGTACGGCGATTGCACTAGTGATAGTAGAAAGGTGAATGATCGTGTGCCCCACGTGGGTTCGCGAACAATTCGCCGATCCTGTGCAAGTTCTATGACGACGGTTATTATGCGAAAGACCAGCATTACAAATCGGTTGTCATAGATGGGAGTAAACTTAAGTATTAGACGACAAGGAGAAACAGAATGTCAGACATTAATAACATCGAAAATCACGAATGCAATTGCGTCAAGACTGTCGGTTTTGGCAAAAAGCTTGCGTTCCTGGTGCTGGGCGGGGGGATCGGAGCGGCAGTAGCCCTGTTGTTCGCTCCAAAGCCGGGCAGGGAATTGCGTGCAGATATTGCGGACAAGGCCGATAGGGCCTACGAAGATACTCTCAAGGCGGCGAACCGATGGAAAGAACAAACGACCCAATATTACGAAACGGCACGGGAACGTGGCGGTGAGGTAATGGATGTCGTCGTCGAGGGCGTTTCGGAGGTTAAGAAAGAGATCAAAGCAGACGCCGCTAAGGTCGGTGATATAGTCGAGGGAGTCGCAAAACGTGCGGCCAATTCGATCAGACCGGTCAGGGTGTAAGCATGGGCAGAGATCGGGAAGTGCATTCCCGTAAAAGGACTGAAATAATTTTCGGCGTGAGTTAGATTTACGCCTTGAACCAGAGGTTCAACTTCGGTAATAAATATATGAAAGGATTCAAATCAGCAATTGAAACGGACGCGGTAGGAAATACGAATTTCCGCAAGGTTTTATATACGTCAGCTCACAGCCAACTTGTGTTGATGAGTCTTCGGCCAATGGAGGAGATCGGTCTCGAAACACATACGGACAACGATCAGTTTTTTAGGGTTGAAAAGGGAAATGGAAAATGCGTAATTGACGGTAACGAATACACCCTCGCAGATGGCGATGCGGTGGTCGTACCAAGTGGGGCCAAACACAATGTTATGAATGTGTCCGCGACCGAGGATCTAAAGCTCTACACTATTTACTCACCGCCGCATCACAAGGATGGTATCGTCAGAGCCACAAAAAAAGACGCTGCGGATAACAAGGAGGAGTTTGACGGAAATACCACTGAAAAGCCTTAAGTGATCGTTGTTTTTCAAGCGCATCAACGTGAATGTTTGAAAATGGGGTTTCAGATCGAATTTGATTCTTAGCCCCTATTTCTTAACCTCGCTGTGACAAATGGGGCGAGAGCAAGAAAAACGATGCCAATGGCCATTACGCCGCCCTCAAATATGTTGTAATCGGCGAAAAATGCGCTCCAGGGTAGATTCAATGCAGGGCGAACGATAAAACCCTCGAAACAAACCATCAGAACTACCCACATCAGACCAACCAGCAACAGTTGTTTGTTATTGGACGCGCGAATCCACCGAATGAAGATGAATGTGACGGTGAAGATCAAAGCCAGCGCGGTAAAGAACGCGATCTGTCTCGCTCGAACATCGCCAACCAGAGGTTTTAGAAATAGCTCCCTCAGCGTACCGTGCACGGACTCAATAACCACGATCACAAGCCAAACAGCTAGCCCTCTTATCATTACCCTTGTAAGTTTTCCAGCCATCATTCGTTAGCTCTCAGAGTATCCGCGATCGATATCGTTTGTTGCGGCTTGATATGGGCAGTCGAGGTTCCCCTTGCCGATCGGGCAGCCTCAACATCAATGTTTACCGCCTCTGTCTTTTCAGCCACGCCATATCCGGTCTCTATCAATTCCTTAAATCTCTCCATAAACCTTGCCGCAGGACCGCCGTCTATCAGATCGTGATCGAAATCCACGGTGATGTTCAGACATTCTCTGATTTCGATCCGTCCGTCAATAACGGAGGCTTTTTCACTAATGCCGCCAATGATGATGCCGAGTGTATGAGCGGAAAAACCGATGCCCCAACCGCCGCCCTTGCCGAACATACCGACTGCGGTAAGATAAACCGTACCGACGTATTTTTTCCAAATCTGCGGACTGCGGCTTACTAACCAATAAATCATTTGTCGAACAAACCAAGGCAACAATAAAAACCACTTCATCGATGACCAGAGTTGTGCATTCGGACTTCGCTCCGGGTTTGACTGAACCGATCGTATTTCGTCATGGATCTCTCGCCACGTCTTTCGGTTAACGGCTCTGACAATATAAGCAAGTGGGAATTTGATGCCTTCCAACTCAATTTCTATATAAGTAAGCACATCCACATCGTCGAAGATGATCAGTTGATTCCTCAAATTCCGATAGGCGTGAATTTCTTTGTTCTCGTCCACCGCTTGACCCAGGTAGGCAATTACATACGCGGTGAACGAAAGGGCTTCGCCGGTCTTCGCTTTGTGTTCACGTATGAACTGCCGCACGTTTGTCACGTCGAATTCGACCAAACCACGAACATTATGTTTGCGGTTGGCGAATCGTCCCGAATCTACGATTAGCTCGCGCATTCGCGAAAAGGGAACAACTTTGTAGTTTTGAATCGTCTCTCCCATAAGTGGATCACATTCCCCCTCGATCAAATTACATAAAACAGCCGTTCACGACCTCCGATAGATTGTCCTTAATGACAAAAAAGTCAACAAAACCAATGGGGCGGTCAATGCGATCACAGGTAGCAATGCAAGCCAGTCGCGGGTAGGGTGAAAACGCGTTTCGCCATTTTTCATCTCAATGTAGCCGACCGGTGTCAGATAGACACCCCCGCCGCCGCCCGAGCCTTCTTCGCCTTTCTGGTTGCCAGTTCCACCACCAAATCCGTAAATCGCCTTGGCAACCGGAATCACCGTAACGCCACCGCGTTCGACCGGTTCGGCGTAAATGTAATTGGCGTTTGCGGAAATCCCAAATTGACGGGCCAGACGTTCGACAAGATTCTCTTTATCTACTGCGTCGATTTCTTCGTAATCTTCCATATTCAAAACCTCTCTAATGTGTTCCTAAATAATTGTTGGTCCCGGCGTGTGTTAACTCCTGACAAACCAATCAACGGGGCGGCGAAGCGATACCGGCGGCGGATAGTCTTTCAAATATCCGATACGTAAAAGAAACTGAATATCCTCATTTATCCTGATCGATCGATTAAGCGTTTGTTTGGTCTGCGGTTCTTCAAGAATCTGGGTCATCGGGTGAATGCCGATATTCCTTTCTCGCACTTTGAGAAAAAGTCTCTGCATCCGTTTGCCTGTTTCGAGCAGCGATTCAACTGCCTCATTTTTGCTCGTCAACAAAATCCAGCCTGCCGATTTCGATACTTGTTCCTTAACCTTATCCAGACCTTTTTCACGAAAATCTTTGGTCATCACACTTTCTTTATTGTAGAAGTTTCGCACCAGCCAACTAGCGAAACCTTCGATTTCCATCGTTGCGGTCGTCAATCCGTCGCGGTGTTTTGCCGCATCATCGCTCGACAATCTTATCCATTCGGCTAATTCGGATTGAGCCGCATCACGATAAGTTTGCAGGCGGTTAGCTTCGATAGTTTGCTCGTTGATAAAATGACTTTCTTTGCTATTGTTGGGCAGATAAGTGAAAAGTTCAGACTCTGAGCCACAGATAAATTCAAGGTCGCCTTTTTTAAGAACATCGCTTAAATAATCGCTGCGAACAGTTCGGCGGTTTTTTATTTTTACAATGTCAAAGTTGTTGTTCGCTTCTGTTTTAGTCAGTTTAACTTCCAGAACTTTCTCGTCCTGATTGGTTTGAGCCAGTAAATTCCAGTTGCAAACGTAGCCTAAAGAATTGGCGGCAAGTTCTAAATTTTGAACAAAGGCTCCAATTGATAAAACAGTTTCTCTTTGATTCGGGTCAACCGCGGGCAGCCATTTACTCTGATCATTGCCGACAATCCAATGATACGGTGCAAGATATTGAACAAACCACGGCTGCGTATTATGACCGCTGGGTGCAAGCGACGCGAGAAACAAAATTTCTTTTTCGTCAGGCTTTAGAATTGTGCTTTTGTCATCAGCGGCCTTTATGTCCGCTCTGGAAAGATTGCTTTTATCGCTTAACAAATAGCCGCCTGCTCCAACGGTAATTACCGCCACGCCGGCAATGCCTATAAATTTTCTTCTGTTCATAATTCCCCCTAGAAATTCAAAGCATAAATCACACTCAGTCAAAATCTTTGACGTTATATTCAATACTGCTGAAGCTAAAAGTTCCATAAGCCGAATCGCCCTTCGGATAACTGTAAACGGCTTCCGCATAGCCCGGAATTTTACGTCCATTGATTTCTTTGTAGTCTTTCAGCGGAGTTGACCAAGGTAATTTTTCACCTGCATCAACGTTGAACCTATCGTTTGAAATAAAATTGATAAGTTTGCCTTTATCGTTAAAATATAGCCAGGCAGTAATGGTAATTCCATTGTTGGTAAATTCGGCTTTAACCTTGCTGTTATCAGTTTCAAGCCACTTAATTCTTTTATCAATCAAAGTTGCCGGAGCCATACAGCACATATCATTAAAAAATGTGACTGTCTCGGCAGTATTCATTTCTTCTCCGTCCTGATACTGCACTTTCAGTAATGATAAAAGCCGAATATCCATAAAGGCTTTGCCGTTTTTGAAGCAATGAAAACCCGCGACCGGCAGATTTGTCATAACTGCGTTCATAAAAAATAAACGTGTCGCGGATTCTTGAAAATTGTATTGCTCAGAAGTAAACGGCATCCATTCAGATTCGTCGTTTTTTCTGAGTTTTCCAACAAATTTCACTTTGAAATTATTAACTTTGGGTTTTCCGATTGCTCCTGTGTAGCGTAGATATTTTTTGACCGGTTCAGGTAATGGCTCGATATCTGTTTCAGATAAAACCGAAGCAGACATCTTCGCCGTTTGTGCTAAACCAACTTCCGCTTCGGTTTTATACCAACCTCCAAAACTCCATTCCCCATAACTTAAAACTACGGCAATAATAATTATGACATTGGCAATTGTTCCGAATTTTGCGTCCTGCCAGGAGAAAAATATGACCAATTGCGAAATGATGACTGCAATTAAAGCAACCATCCACCACCAATCTTTTTTCAATAGATAAATTGGGATTGTCACTAAAAACAAAGCGGTTGCGATTAGCCAAAGCAATCCGAAAGATTTTGAAATAGGCTGTGTCAGTTGCTCTAATTCGGCAAATTTGAAGGCTTTGGCAAAACCCATCAAATGAATCAATCCATGCACCGCGACAGCTGCGATGAAAAGTATTTTGAAGACCATCAGCATTTCGCACCTCGTTTATCTGTGCGCGACTATTGTGCTCGCCAAACCGCCGCCGTCACGTTCTTTACTTTCCTTCGTCATCAGGCTCATTTTCTAAAGCAGCCAGAGCCGAATACAATGCGTTTCTAAGCGCGATGTCTCGCGCGTCTCCCGCAAATTCCACGCTTTTTCGATTAGGGACATAGGCGTAGCCAACCTGGGCCTTAGGGTCAGCAAAACCAAGCGAACCGCCCGTTCCGGGATGCCCGAACGAACCGGGAGAACCGAACGAAAAGCCCGTATTGCTCTTCATAAAGCCGAGCGAAAACTCAACTTCGCCGTTCATCACTTCGTCGTAAAAGCCGTGTGATGGCGGAATTGCCGGTGCGGTTAGTTCACGCAAGGTTTCTTCGCTCAGGTTGAGTTCCTTTCCGCCGGTAGCAAAAACACTATACGCGTGTGCGATTGCTCGTGCCGTCCCTACACCTCCGCCTGACGGAATTTCAAGGTTTCGTGAGTAGATGCGCTTTTCATCATGACCAAACATGGAGCCGGCGAGTGCTCGGCGAATCCTCGAGTTTGGACTCAATATATCCAAACTCATTCTGATTGGAAAGCCGAACGCCATCTCAGAAAAACTGGGGTCAATGAGCGGCGCGAGTCTCGACTCGGGAATTGTTTCGGGCAGGCGAATGTAGAAATCCAGCCCGAGTGGTGTTGCGATCTCGTCCTGGAAAAACTGTCCCAAACTGCGTTGCTGAGGATCGACACGGCGTAGAAGTTCGCCTTCGTAATATCCAAGTGTTATCGCGTGATAACCTTGCTTCGTGCCGGGTTCCCAAGCAGGTTTCTGACGAGCCATTATTTCAGCCAAACGGTCGAGATCGGCTACTGTGCTTTTGTCAACCGGCTCGTCTAAGGCAAACAACCCCGCTTGGTGTGCCAAAAGCTGGCGAACCGTAATATTCTCCTTACCATTCTGGGCAAACTCCGGCCAGTACTTGCTGACAAGTTCGTCGTAATCGAGCCATCCGCGAGAGTGTGCGAGTGCCAAAGTCATCGCCGCCAGTCCTTTCGTCGCTGAGTAAACCAGAGCCATCGTGTCCTCTTCCCAAGGCTCGCCAGTCGATTTATTTCGAATGCCGCCCCACAGATCAACGACTTTTTCACCTCTGTGATAAACGCAGCAGGCCGCGCCGACCTCGTGCCGCTTAGTAAAATTCTCTGCGAACGCTTCTCGCACGGCCTCGTAACCGCTGCTCACAAATCCATGAATTCTGGCTGGAGATTCAACCGTTTTCTCGTTATGGCTCTTTAGATACAAAACGTAGGCTGCTCCTGCGGCTGATAAACCGATCAATGTTTTTGTTAGTGTTTTCATTTCAATCTCCTTTTCTTATTCGGCGGTCGGGGTTGCTTGTTCTGTACTTGGCTTACGCTCGAGTAGGAACCCCATCGCAATACTGATCGCCGGGATGGCGATGTAACTTAGCCCGATCGACATAAAATACTCCGTAATATTTGTCTTCAATATAGGAATCAGAATTAGAGCGTCGAGGACAATGTTGATTGCAAACCATGACGCGCCGACAATTACTCCATTTCTGATGAAATCGCTATCGACATATTTGAAATATCGAAAAAGCAAATAACAGCCCGAGATCACGCCGACAAGCATGATCGTCGACTTAAACGTGGCGTAGGAAACAGTGAGCTCACCGCCGGGCTTAAAGAAAAGAAACGAAGCCACGAACGGGATTAACCACGATAATAAGCCCAACAACAGATTTTTTGTTATCAGTTTCTTTTTCATCGGAATTTCTCCTTGGTCCTTGAGAACATCCGGGATCAGCATCGACTCAAACTAAACCCTGACCGCGAAGCTCGAGATAAAAGCTCCTCCTTTCCAGCAAAAACGCTCCGAATCCAAATAAAAATACCGCGAGTTTCGCGAGTCCGCCGATCCACGGCACGGACATGACAAGCGTAACGATCAACGCACCGAAAACTATTTTCAGGACGTTTGAGCTTTGCCAGCGCTTCAATTGATTCAAGAGCCAGTCGCCCAGAAGATACGAGACGAAAACGCCGGAGAGAATAAAGCCCACGAGCGACATGGCACCGATTACAATTGCGAGCGGCAATCCAGCAACGGTGACAAGCAATAACACAAAAACGATCGGTATGAGCAGTACGGCAATCAGTCCGACCAGGAGTGATTTCAAGGATTCTCTTTTTAACATTTCGGCGACACGGTTCGTCCAAAATGACGAAAACCAAACCGCAACGATTCCCAAAACCGTGATCCATAAAAACGTCAGAAACCAACTGCTGAACCAGCCTCCGATCGTCGAACCGGAATTTTGCCTGCTCTCTGTCTGATGATAGTCAAATCGCCCCAAAATTTGTGCCTGCGGCGAAATGGCCGGCTGGTTCGGGCTGTTGACGATCAAATCACCCCGAACAATCGCTCCGGGATTAAGCGTCAGATTCTCTGCAAACACCGTGGCATTACCGCCGACCTCGGAGGAAATCTGTGCGTTAGCCGCATAAATAATAAGGTTACGGGTGACGCGGCCTTTGACATCGACGGAACTACCGGCAATTCGAGCATCGTTGCCGATAGTTCCGGTCTGTTCGACCACGATCGAACTTCCCGCGAGCATCGCATTATCCGCAATCGGCGCGTTGACAACCACGTTAGCGCCGGCTGCCCAAAGATCATTTCCAATCGGGGCATTGATATTGACATTGGCACCCGCCGCCATTAGATAACCCTTTACGCTGCCAGAAATAGTGACATTTGATCCCGCAACTGCCGCGTCCCCGGTGGAATTTTCAGCTTTGACGTCAACATTTTGTCCGGCGGAGTAAAAATCTTCATGGACAATCGAAACGGGATCAGCCGCCTGTTCAGCCGGCGTAGGGAACTCCTTCGGCGCGCTTTTTTGACTTTGCTGAACCGCGGATTTCGCGGTCGTTTGTGTGAAATTAGTTATGGGCAATGTGGTCGTGATGACGCCTAAGCCCGCTAACAACACAAGACATAGACAATATTTCTTGATATTCATGATTTCACCTTCCTTGACCTACCGTTAAGTCAGACTCGCGGCCGTTCGTTTTCTTGAAGAATTCAAGAGCCGAACCAAAATTCTTTGGTTTTGTGCCGACGTTTAGTCGTCGTCGTCACCCTTCTTTTCACCTTCCGACTCGTTTTGCCGTACCGGTTGTGCAGCGGCGCCAGTGTCACGAATCTCCGTATGCCGAATCTGCCCGCCCAAATTGGCGGTTATCAACATTAAACCGCCCGTTATTAATGCCAAAAAGAAAGTTGGCACGACCAGCCACTTCGCCTTTCTCTTATTCAAAAAAGAGAAGATCAGGCTTATCAAAGCGGCTAAACTAGTCACGACCGCGATTCCAAAAGCGTAGTTCGCATAGCTTTCATGTTGTCCAATTTGTTGTTCCGAGACACCCGGTAAATGCTCGACAATCTGTTCTGTCGGCTCACCGGTTATAAAGACTGGAATTGCAACAGTTCCAACCAAAAAAAGAAGCGCCAGGCCTGCTCGGGTGAGTTCATCGCTTCGCTTGAGCAAAGCATATCCAAGCAGGAGAATGGCAATGATCGCGCCGATGACAGGAAAATGATTGAGTGCTAAATGCAAGTGTGCTGAATCCATAAAACCTCCTTCACGGAGCACTTCTTTTCCGCAAATAAACAAACCAATAGACAATTCCGACCAAAACCGCGCCGCCGATAATGTTCCCAACTGTGACAGGTAAAAGATTGTTAGAAACGAAGTTTCCAACGGTCAATTCGGGGAAATCCTCTGGAGTTTTGCCGATCTGTGTCCAGAACGATTCCGATGATCCCGTTTTCAACATGATTCCGATTGGAATGAAAAACATATTGGCGATGCTGTGTTCAAATCCGGCGGCGACAAAGGCGGTAATCGGCGGGACGACGACGGCGATTTTATCAATTGCCGTGCGCCCGCTGTAACTCATCCAAACTGCCAGACAGACCAGTACGTTACACAAGATCCCAAGCGCAACGGCTCGCCCAAAGCCGAGACTCGCTTTTGTATTGGCAATCGAAAGCGCGGTCGCCCCAACGGCGGATTTTCCGAAAAGATATTGCCCGCTCAAGAAAACTAAAAGAGCTATCCCAAATGCGCCGACAAAATTACCGAGATAAACGATCGTCCAATTTCGTAAAAGTTGAAACGTCGTCACGCGTCGATTTGCCCAGGCCATAACAATCAAATTGTTGCCCGTGAATAACTCCGCGCCGCCCACGACGACCAAAATCAGTCCCAATGTAAAAACAGATCCGCCCAATAATTTGGTAACGCCAAAAGACAGAAAGCCTTCGGCACCAGCGGTTACAACGGTTGAAAAATTTGCCCCAAACGCGACGAAAGCCCCTGCCAAAACCGACAATACGAACAGTGCTGGAAAGTTCATCCCCGCCTTTCTTACGCCGACTTCTTCTGCGCGAAGTGCCATTTCATCGGGAAGCAGGGAGTCTATGTAGCGTATTTCTTTATGTGCCATCGCTATTCTTATCCGACCTCAAATTTTTGCGGACACGCTCCGCGATCGCCTCCTCTTCATTATTCTTTCGGCTCGTAGCCTGCCGCATGGTGCGAGTGAATATCAAAATCGGTTGTCACACCGCGATTTCTCGAAAGTTAATTCCAATCGTGGACCCCATAATGTCGTCAGGACGATCTGGAAATTCGATTGAACCGCGGCCATTAACATGGCGGACAACCTCCTTTGAATTACTCACCCGTCAGGCAAACACTCTCCTTCAACTAGTTGACAAACTAGTTGCAAATCACCCCGGCGTCCTCACAATCGTGATTGTTAGCCGATACCAAGTGGTGGCAGCGGTATTCATTATCTGCACCGTGTAATCGCCGTCTTCATTAAGGTCCAGAAAATAATGGGTCTCATAATTTTCGGCGATCACCACGCCTCCATTTCCTGATGTTACCGTTGCTATCAGGCTCTGCCCGGCGCGAGCACGGACGACATATTCCCTGTAATGGTTATACGCAAGCGATCCCCTGACTGTCGCTGAATATCGGCCACGCGCAAACCGAACCCGCGTTTGCGCCGACGTAATGTCGGTCCCGATAAAGAGAACCGCTGACAGCACAAAGGCCAAAATGGTAATTTGTTTAAAGATACCTCACCTCCGTTTTAGAAAGCCGGGCAACTTGCGAACAGATAGAACCGAACCTTACAGAAACCAGCGTCCTGGATATTCTTCTAAACAACTGGCTTCATTTCTTAAACAATGCCCTTATCAAGAGACTCGCTCCAAAGATGACAAAAAGCGCCGCGAAAAGTGGTAATTTGAGATCAAATAGCCCACTCATTCCGGCCACCAGCGCCAGAATGCCTAGAAACACCGTAAATCCGCTCATCTCTATTCCGCTAAAACGTCGAACAAAATTCACTCCTAGCATGATCAGACCTGAGCCGATCAGCCATGAGTCGTTAGGAATTGAGCCATCGGGCAAAAACCAAAATATTCCGATCATCATCAGGAATAGCGCCCAGCCAATTTCTTCGATCCGGTGGTCCAAATTCCTAAGTGCATCACCGTTAGTAATTGCTTGTATGTTTTGCATGATAAAACCTCCTTAAAATTTGTTTTCATTTACTCCAAACCTCTTTCATCAACAAAGATACCTACAAAAATTCATAGTAATAAAAATGTTTTCATGATTTTTCACCTCCTGTCATTGACCACGGATGCGCGAAAATATGAGCCACCTTAAGTGCATCAAGGCCGGCAAGGACCGATTTGACCTTGTACAAACGGTCTGTCGGGCTCGGACTGTCAGGGATCCACATTGCGGATCCGCGATTCATACCCTTTTCAAGCGCAATAGACGTGCCAGATGAGAGAGATCGTAAATCAATGTATAACGGGGCTTTGTATTATGGCGGACCTCGAAGAACGAAAGACTGTGGAAACGCCCGCGCCCAAACGCGTTGTTTCCACAGCTGGTTAAAAGGAGACTGGTTTCCCAAACAGAAGTCAGTGGTCAGAATGCGCCAGTTCGTCGTAGTCGAGCTGGCAATCGTCGCACAAAAAAGGATTATCAAGCCCTTCTTCGATCGAATGGAGAGTATTATCGTAAAGCTGTTTGTCGACGTAAAGCGTCTCGCTGCACATGCTGCAGAGCAACTTGTATTGATTCGGGCCTTTCGGGATCGTGGAAATTGCGCTTCGTGATTCTATTCGATCAGCATCAAATTGTTCTCGTGTTCCTTGCATAAATCCTCCCTAAACGTCTTCTTTTATAGTTTAAACTTCAACAACTTTCGCCTTTGGAATTTGAGTTAAGTGAGCCGCAAACCAATCGCTTGCTAGCTTCGCGACCAGGTCCAAAGCTCCCGGTTCTTCAAACAGATGGGTGGCACGCGGAACTATCTCAAGTTGCTTCTTGCAACTCATTTGCTCCATTGCCTCGAGATTCAGCTTGATCACGACATCGTCGTATTCACCAACTATCAGCAGCGTCGGCGCCGTAACTCGAGGAAGTGCGTCGCCCGCGAGATCGGGCCTGCCGCCACGCGATACGACTGCGGCGATTCTGCCCGCTAGTTCCGCAGCTGCGACCAATGCCGCGGCACCGCCTGTGCTTGAACCAAAAAAGCCGACTCCTAATCCCGTCATATCTGCCTCGCGAAAAAGCCACTCTGTCGCAGCGCTCAATCGATCGGCGAGCAATCTAATGTCGAAACGCAGATGTCGTGTGTATTGGTCGACGGCCTCTTCGTCTTTTGTCAGCAGGTCAAATAGCAAAGTGCCGGCACGTGATCTGCGTATGGTCGCGGCAACTGCCTGATTCCTGGGGCTAAAGCGGCTGCTGCCGGAGCCATGCACGAAGACGACGATGCCGGTGGCGTTCGCAGGGACTATCAATTCGCCCTCGAGCCTCACGCTGCCAGCGGGTATTTCAACGATGCGCCTGATTTCATTTTGGTCTTGCATAAAAGTCGCGCTTTCACACACCAAATGGAAACGTCTCCGCAGCCTCACCAATTTCCCATTCGGAAGTTCGTTCAAGCGGCTCAACGGCACGCGTTTCGTCAATATGAATAACAGCATCAAATTGATCCGACACACGCGCGTGAAAATAGTGACTCGCCCGCTCCGTTTCCGGACGATAGATCACACCAATTGCCCGCTCCAAGTATAGTGTTTGAAGCGCTTCGCGAATTTCGCTGGCTTGACGGAATTGCAAAAGGAACCGCTCGATGCCAGTGCCATGAAACAAACTTTCGATACTGCCTGCAAGAGCGGTTCGCACACGTTTTCGCTCGGCCGCCTCGCCCCAGTTAGTCGCGGCAGTGACTGTGCCTGAATAAGTCGTAAATCCGATCGAGATGGTGTCCTTGCCGAACAATTGCCTAACGAGTTGACCGACATTCCACTCTCCGCGTTGGCCCATCTCGGTCGCCCGGGCGTCACCAAGATGTGAATTGTGTTCCCAAACAACGATCTTTGCCTTTTTGTCAGGCTCGGACAGGTGCTTATCCAACGCTACGAGGGTCTCTGTCATATGCCGGTCTCGCAGATTCCAGGACGATATATCACTTCGGTACATCGTTCGATAATACTGTTCAGCATTTTTTACGAGCCTCGCATTTTGTTCGGCTACAAAAAACTCGTCGGCCGCAACTCGTCCGTCTCGTTGCGCAAGTTCAGCCGCTCGACGATTGAGTTCCATCAATTGGCCGACCACTTCGTCTTCGCACGATTCGGCCAGTCCTAAACCCGTAGCGTATCCGTAAGCTTGTGTGTCCTCGCCAAAATGGTCAAAGCAAGAGTATCGTGAACGAGCCCGGGCCGCGCCGTCAGGGTCGATCTTTTCGAGATAGTGCAGAACCGCTTCGATCGAGCTGTGGAGACTGTAAAGGTCGAGCCCGTAAAATCCGACTTTTGTGGCGTTTGCCCGTAGATCGTCGTTGAATGTTCTAAGCCAACCAACAAAATCGAGAACATCGGCGTTTCGCCACATCCACGCCGGAAATCGTCTGAAGCCGCTCAGAGCCTCGACGGCATCAACATCTGCTCCTAATCCGCGAACATACCGGTTCACGCGATATGCGTCCGGGAAATCGGCCTCAACGGCAACAGCCGAGAATCCCTTTTCCTTTATCAGCCGTTTGGTGATCTGAGCTCTTTCCCGATAAAACTCATGCGTCCCGTGCGAGGCCTCGCCGATCAGGACTAAATGGGCGTCTCCGATGAGATCGATGAGAGGATCGTAGTCAGTGATCTCGTCGGGACGAAGCCGTACGGCCTCTCGGCGGACAATTTCTCGAATCAGTTGGTCGTCCTCTTCACCCATCGTTCCCACCTAACCGCTTCGCCCGGTCGAAACCCCGTTTTGGGTTAAAGCGATCGCATCCGCCAATGCCAGCAGCCGCTGCACATCTGCGTCAGTCGTCTGAGAGAAATCTTCGTACCACATACCCACGCCGTAAAAAGGCTCGGGCGTCACCGCACATACAGACCACACGTCGGCCTCTTGCTTAAATTCGTCGCAGGTGTGTTTCGATGCAACCGGTACGGCCAAGACAATCTCTCGTGGCCCCAATTGTTTTAGTGCCTTTACCGCCGCCCGCATCGTGGCTCCAGTCGCCAGCCCATCGTCTACAATAAGGACGGCCTTTCCGCGAACCTCCACTGGGAGCCGGCCGTTACGATAAAGCTGCTCGCGTCTTTCCAATTCATTTTCTTCGCGTGCGGTTATTCTATCGACCGTTTCTTTTGACAATCGCAACACTCTTAAAAGATCGTCATTGAAAACGCGAATACCGCCCGACGCGATCGCGCCAAATGCGAGTTCCTCCTGACCGGGTACCCCGAGTTTTCGGACTAGGAAGACATCAAGAGGTGCGCCCAGCGCTTTCGCAACTTCAAATGCAACTGGAACGCCGCCGCGCGGTAAGGCGAGCACGATCAGATCGGTCCGGCCAGCGTAAACTCTGAGTTCCTCGGCGAGAACACGTCCCGCCGCTGCACGATCGCGAAATTTTGGTTTGTACCACGTTTCCATACTTGGTGGTTACTCAACCATCTTTCCCATTTGAGAGATCAGTCAAACAACTGATTACGCCGCTTGCTTACGCACAACCAGAACCGAGCATGGTGCGTGATGGACAACGCCGTTGGAAACGGATCCCAAGAGCCGGCCCCAGAATCCGCGCCCGTGAGAACCGACGACTATTATGTCAGCGCCCCATTCCTTAGCCTTTTCAATTATCTGCTGGTCGGGCGAGCCGCGCAGAACCTCAGTCGCGACGACAAAGTCTGCAGCAGGGAATCGTTCGCGAATAGTCTTTTCGGCGTCTTTGACAAAACCTGTGGCCATCTCATTAAGGCCGTCCGCGAGCTTTTGGTAATACTCAGCCGAGATCGCAAATGGTTCCGCTGTTATCGCATAGGTATCTTCAAAGGCAGATACTATCAGTACCTCGGCGTTCTCCGGCCGAATGATCGTGCGGCAGCATTCCTCGACGGCGGCCTTACTGTAATCGGACCCATCTGTGGCGATTAATATCTTCATTTTCATTACCTCCAGGGTGCGAACTTTGCTTAGCGCATTTATTATCGCAATATCTGTTCCAAAGATTGTCGGATCGTGGTTTATAATATAGGCGTTTGAAATACTGATTTAACGCACATGTCTGTCGATGTCTGACATTCCGCCGGTGTGGAAAATCACGCACAATACAGCAGTTTTTACACAGGCACGCCTTTTGCGTCTGACAAGTTGAAAAACCTTAATTGCCGGGAGGATTTAGATATGATCCAAGTCGAAGACCTGTCCGAAAATGAAATTACGGATCTTATTAGCCGTGTCGGCTATGGCCACCTTGCATGCTGTCTGAATGATCGTCCCTACGTCGTTCCGGTGCATTACGCCTCGGATATCGGCAGCATTTTTATTTATACGACCGAGGGGAAGAAGTTCGATATCATTAAGGAGAATCCGAAGGTTTGCCTCCAAATCGAAGAAGTTGTCGATAAGCGTCATTGGCAAAGCGTTATCGTTGACGGCATTGCCGCACAACTGGAAGCCGGGCCGGAACGCGAACGTGCGCTGGAACTGATCCTCGCGGTAAATCCCACACTGACGCCTGCGGTCAGTGTTAGATGGTTGGACGAATGGGTGCGTGAAAATGTCGAGGTTGTCTATCGCGTCATACCGACAGCAACAAGTGGCCGCCGGGCAGTCGACCGCGCCGAAACCGCGCCGTTTGCTCCGCCGGGCTCAGGTCCAAGTGACCCCATTTGAGTACGAAAAAGTACCAGGCTTCAAGCGATCTGACTACTTTTCTACCGCACTTATTTCTGCCGAAGCAACTTTGACCAACACCGGCATTGGCTGAACAAACGTGATTAGCGTCTTTGTTCCGGATGCCTCCTCAATGTCGAGTGTGCCGGCTGGTCCGGGCCCTTTGGCCTCAAACGCAACCTTGATCGGTTCGACGACATTGTGCGTCTGATGATTTTGCGCCCCGCTCCCGATCGTGATCTCAATCGTTCCCTTGCCGCCTTTTTCATCGAATGTTATGCCGTTGAAAGGCAACCCGTCCGACAAAACCTGAGCTCCGGTGTTGTTACTCATTACTCGTACAATTGTCTCCCAGTCCGCGAGATCGTGACTCAAGCCGTCAAAAAATGCCTTCCATTCTGTTCTCTGTAATTCTCGGGTCATTTGGTCCTCCAAAAATACTCTCTCGGGCGATATGTGCCCGTACTCTCTAAGACGCAAAGTGCGTTCCACCGCGTAACGGTAAATATGACCGAGAAATAATCGCGATTGCCGAATCTGACGGCCGGAAATAGCGCAATAATTCGCGCCATTGCGGAATTTTTCGCGATTACCTAAAAAGGAAGACCGAAGATACGCTGTGTTTCGACGGCACGGCGGTTGCGGTGCAATTGAGTGTAGTGGTTTGTACTTTATCGACTTACTTAGGCGATCGCGCCAGTTTGTTGTAGGTCAAATCAGGATATTGTGAGTTAGCTCGGGGGTAATATTATGAACAAAGAAGAAACAAAATTAACTAAAACGGAACCTCAGAATGCAAATGCTCCGGTTTTTGTAGAAGCCGAGAAGATGTTTGAAAAACTCGCGGAGATCACAAAGGAAACGGCCGCTCGGGCCTACGATTTCTTTATGACGCGCGGCGCCGATTTCGGTTCGCATTTCGAGGACTGGCTGCGTGCCGAGGCCGAAACGCTTCGAGCCGCACCGGTCAAGATCACGGACACCAAAGACCTGGTGAATGTGGTCATCGCGGTGCCCGGTTTCAAGCCCGACGATATTGAAATAAGCGTTAAGGACGACGTTCTCATCGTTAGCGGCGAAACGAAAGCCGAAGAAAAGAAAGAGGACGAAAACACTTTTTACAGCGAATGGCGGAGCGATCGGTTTATGCGAAAGCTTATCCTACCGGCCAAGGTCGAAACCAGCGATGTCGATGCGAAATTGAAGGACGGGCTTCTCACTCTTTCGCTTAAGAAAAGGGCTGAGGAAGAAGCCGTAAAGGTAGCAGTCCAGAGTGCGTAAGTATCGATATACGGGCAGCAGGAAAAACTGGCCCGGCCATTCCGGCTTGCGGCTGCCGGCGTCTGATTTACTTTGCAATCGGCCCGCCTGATTCGACGTTCGATCGTTGCAAAATACTCGGTCGGGAATTGGCCGGGATTCATAGAACTATCGAAACACCAAACTCTCAGGTGCCGGGATTAGTAGGCTCGCACATACATCCCGAACGCGAGGCTGCTTGTAGTTGATCTATTTGATTTCGATCTGTGTTTTCATTACCTATTTAGTGCAAACTAAGACCGCCATATCATTTTTTGGTTAACTCGCATTTTGATTCATTATCAAAGGCACGGCATTTGCATATCGGGTTTCAGTAATTGATCCGTCAGTGAGTTTGCAGATTTGTTTGAATATCATTGGATTGTCAGTACGGCTATATCACCGATTTTTCTTAAGGAGAGTGTTAATGAAGAGACTTTGGATAATTTTAGGTGCGGTATGTTTGATTTCGTTTTCAATTTTGGGGTGGGTCGGTACCGAGATTTTTCGGCAGGCGCCGCCGATACCGCGAGAGGTTGTTTCAACCGACGGCACTGTCGTCATCGCGGCTGAGCAGGTATCAAACGGCCAAAACGTATGGCAGGCAATGGGCGGAATGCAGGTCGGGTCGATATGGGGCCATGGCTCATATGTCGCGCCCGATTGGACGGCGGATTACCTTCACCGCGAAAGCGTATTTATCCTGAATTCGTGGGCCGGCGGTGAATTTGGCCGCGGTTACGATACGCTCTCGAGCGAGCAACAGGCGTCCCTACGCCAGCGTTTGCAGGATCTGCTGCGAAAGAATACGTATGACGAGGCCACGGGGCGGATCACTGTGGATCCTCTTAGGGTTAAGGCTTTCGAGGACAATCTCAAACATTATTCCGACGTTTTCGCGAACGGAAACAAGGACTATGCGATCCAACGCGATGCTCAGTCCGATCCGGTAAAACTGCGTCAGCTTACTTCTTTCTTCTTCTGGACGGCGTGGGCATCAACGGCGAACCGGCCCGGCAACACCATTTCATACACGAGTAATTTTCCATCAGAACCGCTTGTCGGCAACGTCCCGACGAGTTCGGCGATCGTTTGGACGGGCGTCAGCGTGATCATGTTGATCGCGAGCATCGGCGCGATGGTTTGGTTTTACGCGGGTTGGCGAAAAGAGGCGACTGACAGCGACACACCTGACGAAGACCCGTTGATCGGCGAGACTCTCACGCCATCGCAAAAGGCAACGGTCAAATACTTTATCGTCGTATCCCTGCTGTTTCTTTTGCAGATAATAATGGGAATAATTACGGCCCACTATGGCGTCGAGGGCGGCGGTTTTTACGGAATACCGCTTTCGGATTACTTGCCGTACGTAGTTTCGAGGACGTGGCACACGCAGCTTGGAATTTTTTGGATCGCGACCGCATGGCTCGCAGCGGGCCTGTTTATTGCTCCATATATTTGCGGCGAGGAACCGAAATTTCAGAAATTGGGTGTCGATGTTTTATTCGGAGCATTGCTGATCGTCGTACTTGGCTCGATGGGCGGACAGTGGATGAGCGTGATGCATAAGCTTGGCAGCGGCGACATGTGGTTCTGGTTTGGCCACCAAGGTTACGAGTATGTCGATCTTGGCCGCGTCTGGCAGGCGGCACTCTTCATCGGGCTGCTATTATGGCTGTTTTTGATCGCCAGGTCGGCAATTCCTGCTCTTCGGCGCGAGGGCAGCAGCAAGTCGCTGGTCTCGCTGTTTTTGGCAACGACCGCCGGTATCGCGCTTTTCTACGCTCCAGGGCTGTTTTGGGGGATGCGCACTAATCTCACAGTAGTCGAATATTGGCGTTGGTGGGTAGTTCATCTTTGGGTCGAGGGTTTTTTTGAGGTATTTGCGACGGTTGTTATCGCATACTTGTTCGCCAGGCTAAAGGTAATTCAGGCCGAGCACGCAGCTCAGGCCTCACTGCTGTCCGGGGCCATCTATTTGAGCGGCGGAATTATCGGCACACTCCACCATCTCTATTTTGCGGGCACGCCGACAATTGCTCTGGCGTTCGGCTCGGTATTTAGCGCACTCGAGATCGTACCTTTGGTTTTTGTAGGTTTTGAGGCGTTTGAGAATATCCGCCACTCTAAAGCACGGCCATGGCTCGCTCAATATAAATGGGTCGTGTATTTCTTTGTCGCCGTCGCATTTTGGAATTTGATCGGCGCGGGCGTTTTTGGTTTCATGATCAATCCGCCGATCGCTCTCTATTATATGCAGGGTCTAAACACCACAGCGGTCCACGCGCACGGAGCACTCTATGGTGTGTACGGAACGCTCGGCCTCGCATTGCTGCTCTTTTGCATGCGTGCCATGCAGCCGGAGAGAAAATGGAACACGCGGCTGCTCGGCTTTGCGTTTTGGGCAATAAACATCGGTATGCTTCTCGAGATCTTTTTGAGCCTTTTGCCGATTGGCCTGATACAGACATATCAATCAGTTTCCGTCGGATATTGGTCGGCGCGCAGCCCGGAATTTATGCAGACAGGTGTGATGCAGTCGCTGAGATGGATGCGGATCGTCGGCGACACTGTTTTTGCGATCGGAGCGATTGCGTTCGTTTGGTTCGCTCTAAAGCTGATGCTTACAAAGGGCGAACCAGCGAATGAGATGGTTGGGTAATCGATAAGGCGTGATACACGCCGCGGGCGGTGGATCGGGCCGGTTCTCTCCTTCCGGCTTCCGCCGCCCTTTTTTTGCATTGGAACCGATATCTGAATAGCCGAGGCCGTTGACGCGAGACTAGGAATGCATTAGAGGGAGCGAAAATCTATTTACAGATTGTGACGCAGGTCACAGATTACGCGCCGAATAGGTGTAGTGTTGGGATTAGGTAGCAAGTCACGCGCCGGGCATATTTGGATTGTTTGTAATCATTTACAAACGTTCTGAGCGGCGCAGAAATTTGGCTTGATTGAGATGGTGCAGAAATAGTGCACTACTTCGCCGAAGGAAGCAGCGTTTTCAATTCACTTTTTTGCCACCATCGATGGTGAAAGTGGAGGAAAACGTCATGTTGAGGCATCACACTCGGTCGCGACGGCCAACGGGCCGCATCGTTCTGTTCGCAATTTTCTTTACGACAATTATATCAATGGCCGCGGGCTCCGATGCCGCGGCTTTTTCGTTTGTGGATCAGGTTACTCGGATGTTTGGAATTGATCGACCTGCGGTTCAAATCATGGAAGCAGCGCCCTCGGCGGCATTTGCGACGCCGACCGTGACCACAAACCCACGCACAGCCCTACGGAGAACGAGCGCCACTTTGAACGGCAAGGTTACCGCAAACGGAGAAAGCACGACCGTAACATTCGAGTACGGCTTAACGACCGCGTATGGAAATACCGTAACGGCGACACAGAGTCCGGTTGCATACAATGGCGTTGACGTCCCGGTGAGTTTCCCGCTTGCCGGCGTTCTGACTCCGAGTACGACTTATCACTTTAGAGCGGTTGGTACGAATGGCTCCGGCACCACGTATGGCCTTGATTCCAGCTTTACAACGCCGGCCGCGGGCAGCACGACCTACTATGTCGACAAGACGAATGGCTCCTGTTCGGATGCGTTGACCGGCGCCCCCGGCACATCGCTCGTTCCATTCTGTTCAATTAACAGGGCGTTGGGCGCCACCGGAACCACGACTGTCTATGCAGACGCCGGAGATACGGTCCGCGTCGTGAACGGCACGTACGCCGAAACGGTGAAATGGGATAATAACAATGGCGGCGTCGGTATGCCTTTGACATTGTCGGCTGCCCCGGGTGTGACAGTTACCGGACTTGCCGCCGGGAATGGTTTCCAGATAACCTCTCACAGCTTTGTGGTCGTTGACGGATTTACCGTTTCGAACACCGACGGGTACGGGATCTATGCCATTGCCTCGAACCATCTCACGATATCGAACAATCACGTCACTTCGGCCGGCACCCCGACTTCGGGCAATACAAGGGCCGGCATCTACGTTTACAACACGACTGATTCGCTGATCACCGGCAACACGTCGGACCACAACAGCTCGCACGGCATCTTGCTCACATCGGGTGCCAGCAACAACACGGTCAGCAACAATGTCTCCTTTGGTAACGCGTCGGAAGTCCAACGCGATGCGTGTGGGATAAACCTTGTTACTAACAGCAACTACAACACGATCATTCACAATACCGTCTATGCCAACGAAGACACCGGTTTGAACTTTTACTCAGGTTCCCACGACAACGTCGTCGTCGGAAACCTAACCTACGGCAATGCGGACCACGGCATCGACAACAATGCCGCTCCGAATCAGATCATCGTCGGTAACACGGTTCACGGCAACGTCACCGTTGGGATAAATGTTGAAGGGGGAACATCGCCGGGTTCGGGCGGGGCAATGATAAAGAACAACATAATGATGGACAACGGGCTCCGACTCGCCGCAGGTGGGCAATCGGCTGGGCAACCGGGCAACCTCAGAGTTGACGCTCAATCGCTCGTAGGAACGACCCTCGACCATAACCTCTATTACCTCAATACTGGTACCGAACAAATCCAGTGGAACAACACCAGCTACGCATCGCTGGCGGCGTTTACCGCCGCTCAGCCGACGCAGGAAATCCACGGCTTGCAATCTAACCCGCTCTTCGTCGCACCCGCACCAATCGCTATCCGCCCGAACGTCGACCAACCTGGCGGACTTCCGGCCGTTAATGTTGGCGATTATCACCTGACAGCCGGATCGGCAGCAATTGACTCGGCCAACTCGGACGCTCCAAACGAGCCGACGTTGGATATCGCGGGCAATCCGCGCGTGGATGACCCTGCAACTGCAAATACGGGCGCCGGCACTCGAACATACGACGATCGCGGTGCCTACGAATACCAACCACCTGCAACTTTTCTTTTAAGCGTTACCAAAGCGGGTAGTGGATCTGGCACGGTAACCAGCGATCCCGCCGGCATCAACTGCGGAACTGATTGTTCACACAATTTTGCGGCGGCAACCATCGTTACACTCACGGCGGCTGTTGCCCCGGGCTCAACCTTTGTTGGCTGGAGCGATTCTGGCTGCTCGGGTACCGGAACATGCGTCGTCACTATGGATGCTGCAAAGAGCGTCACCGCGACGTTCGCACGAAACGAGCACACGCTGACGACGACCGTCGTGGGCTACGGTGTTGTTAACCGCAGTATCGCCGGGCCGTATTATTACGGCGATGTCGTGACACTGACGGCGGTGCCGGGATCAACGCACTGGACGTTTGCCGGCTTTAGCGGCGACCTAACGGGAACGACCAATCCGCAGGATATCGCGATCAACGGCGACAAGAGCGTGTCGGCGACGTTTGTCCTCTTACCCGAGGGATACGAGGCGGACGTCAATCCACGGCCTATGGGTGACAATGTGTTGCAAGATGTCGATTGTACAATGACCGGGCGATTCGCGGCCGGCCTTGAGACGCCCGATCCTTTATACAACGAGTTTCAGCGGGCGGATTCGGCTCCGAGAGCAACCAGAGGTGACGGATCGATCGACGTAGGCGACTATGTCCAGGCGGGCCGTTACGCTAACAGTCTGGATCCGTGGACGGAGGCGGGAGGCGGGACATTGGCCAGCATCTTCCCGTTTATGGAAATCACAAACAAACAGCAGGCTCAGGACACCACGCTGCTTCCGCGTGTCCTCCGTGCGGTGGATGTGTCCACAAGTCCCGGCAGCCAAGTGACGGTGTCAATCAATATCGACGCTGAGGGTGACGAGAACGGCTTTGGATTTACCGTCAGCTATGACGGTACCAAACTGAGTATGCCGTTTGTCACGACGGGTGCGGATATGCCGGGAATCACTCCGATTGTAAACACGATTACAGCGGGCAAAGTCGGAGTGATAACGGCCTGGTCGAGCGGCAGTCATATTCCGGCCGGAACACGTGAGGTTGTCAAGATACGATTTAATGTGTCGCCGACTGCACCTGCGGGCCAGACCCCGATAGTCTTTACGGGATTCCCGTCGGTGGTGAACAAGGTCGTTGACGCATTGGCCGGCGATCTGCCGACAACTTTTGCGACTGGGAACGTAAACATATTGCGCCCGACCGCGGCGAACACATCGGTCGGCGGTATCGTTTTGTCCGCCGAGGGAATGGCGATAAGTCGGGCACGGCTGACGTTGACGGATCCGTCCGGCCTGACACGGACAGCGATCTCGAACTCGTTCGGGTTTTTCCGGTTCGACGATGTTGCGGTTGGCGAAACATACATAATCACAGTCCGGGCAAAGGAATACACCTTTACTCCGCGCGTACTTAACGTAACCGACGAGGTGACAAATCTGAACCTGGTCGCAGAGCCGTAAACGCGGGCGGCAATCTAAAACACTCGAGGCGGGATTTATTCCCGCCTTTTTTTTAGGAAAGCCAAGAGAAATCTGCGTAAACGAATGTCGTATCGTCCGACTGAGAACTGGCCGTTAGCAAGACTCCTATCAATGTTGAATGCGGAAGAACCCTATTTAACGGGCTTTGGCGGTTCAGGGGAAGTCCCGGCAGAGCCCACAATGTAGCTGTCGCGGGCACGTAGCACGAGGTTCGGACGGTTGACTCGTACCTTTATTTGCTTTCGCTGGCCGGGCTTGCCTTCATCCTTTGGTACATAGCCGATGTTATATTGGCGACGCAGCTCCTCGGCAATACCCTCGAACGCACGCGTGAGACCGCCAGGAGTGGACTCCGGGCGGAAAACACGACCGCCCGTCGCGTCGGCGAGGTCATCGAGGTATTTTCGTCCAAGCGCATATTCCTCAGCACTTGTTCCGGCAACTATTATCGATCCGCCAAAAATGTCCGGAAATGTAGAGGAATTGCGGCGTCGGTTTTCAAAATAGGTGTTGTAGTAAATAGGGAAGATCAGGCTGTCGGATTCTTCGGCGTAATTCAGGGTACTGTCATAGCTGTTTTTACGCGAGGTAGTGTCGACTCCGTCTGTGAAAAGCACCACCGCTTTGCGACCCGTGATCCTGCTTAGTTGCTTTCTAAGGGCTTCGTCGACCGCGTTATAAAGCGAAGTTCCATCACCAAATTTCGCGTTGTTTATACCTTTGTATATCTTTTGGCGGTCGCTGGTCACCTCGGTCTGCACTTTTACACTACTGTTGAATTCGATCACGATTACGCTGTCCTGCGGACTCAGCTGGTCCACAAAGGCCTCTGCAGCGCGATGAATTTCGTCGATCTTGTAAGCGGTTGATGGGCTTGTGTCGAGCATCAAAACGACCGTAAATGGCTTGTCGGCTGTGCCGAAATAGGCGATCTCCTGTTCCACGCCATCTTCGTAGATCGTAAAGTCGCTTTGACGAAGCCCGGGTATGTACAGTCCATTACGGTCGAAGACCGAGACGGGAATTGTTATCAAGTTAGTTTCTACGCGGACGACCTCGCCTTCGTCCTTTGCATCACCATTCGCAGGGGGATAAATTACCGGAGCGTCAGGTTTGGTGACGCCGCCGCTGCCGATACCGGGAAATCTTTCAGTTACTCGCGTCGATCGACTTGAACGCGGCTTTGACTCGGAATACTGCGTTGGGTCGTTCTGGATAGCAATCTGCGGATCTGGAGTCGGTTTTGCGACGATGCGACGCCCTGACTGAGCATTAAGCGGCGAAAGACCGATGATTAAGAGAAGTGAAACGTACAGCGAGCGAAACATATTGCGAAATCCCCTGGTAACAAGTATCAAATCAAGACGACTGAGTTCGCTCATTTGATGCAGCAAATTCTAAAAAAGGTTGAATCAATCAGAAAACGCTCGATAGGATCGTCGAGATACTAAATCCAAACATTATCAAAACGACACACCATCCCGCTACCTGCATCCACAGTGGATGCTTGTAATCGCCCGTCAGCAAGGGCTTTCGTGAAGCCAGGAGAATTAACGAAAGGCCGACCGGCAGGATAAATCCATTGACCGTTCCGGCCCAAACGAGAAGCTTTACGGGCTGACCAACGGCGAGAAAGATCGCTGTCGACACAAGCATGAAACCGATGACCAGACGATTATTGTTCCTCTCAAGCTTAGCGTGAAAAGTCTTTAGAAATGAAACGGACGTGTAGGCAGCACCCACGACCGAGGTGATAGCTGCCGCCCACATGACCACGCCGAAAATTCGCAGGCCAACAATTCCTGCGGCATTTTGAAAGACGGATGCGGGCGGATTCTTATCGTCGATCGAGAATCCCAAAGTGATCACGCCGAGGGCCGCGAGAAAGAGGCAAAATCGGATGATCGCAGTTATCAAAATGCCGGTGTAAGCACCTCGATTAACCTGGGGCAGATTCTCTGTGCCCGTGATGCCGGCATCGATAAGGCGATGCGCTCCGGCAAAGGCTATATAGCCGCCGACGGTGCCGCCAACCAGGGTGACCACGGCTCGCGGATCGGTCTGGGTTGGCCAAACAGTTCGAAAAGCAGCCTCGGCAAGCGGCGGATGTGAGGCGTAAACGACATATACGATCAAACCGAGCATCACGACGCCGAGTATCTTTACAAACAGATCCATCGCTCGTCCAGCTTCTTTGATCAGAAACAGAGCAACGGCCGCGACGGCGCTTAGAATTGCGCCGTACGCGATCGGGATGTCGAGCGCAGCGTTGAGGCCAAGACCGCATCCGGCAATATTACCGATGTTAAATACAAGGCCGCCCATTGCGACCAAGCCAGCGAGAACATAGCCGCTGCCTCGTATCGTTTCGTTCGCAAGATCCTGTCCGCGTTTCCCCGTGACGGTCAGAACGCGCCAGATATTAAGCTGCGCAATTATGTCGAGAATGACCGAAAGCAGGATGACGAAGCCGAAGCTCGCTAGCAGCTGCTTTGTAAAAACAGTCGTCTGAGTCAGAAATCCGGGGCCGATCGCGGATGTTGCCATTAGGAACGCCGCGCCGAAAATGACCGAGGTCAATGATTTGGTTTTCGGGTTGTCAGCCATTTATCGGGCGTATCGTAATTCCATTTTCGACCAATTTATTGTGAATCGTTCGTGCGAATTCCAGCGCGTTTTTGCCATCGCCGTGGATGCAGATCGTTTCGGCGGATATCGGTATGACAGTGCCGTCGATCGCAGTGACGGTATTGCTCTCGACCATTTGTAGGACCTGGGCGACCGCGGCATCAGTCTCCTCGATCAAGGCGTTCGGGTCGCTGCGAGGCGTGAGACTGCCGTCGGGCCGATAGGTGCGATCCGCAAAAACCTCCGATGCGGACCGGATGCCGCAGTTCTCAGCCTCGCTTATCAATGCGCTGCCCGCAAGACCGTAAAGAATAAGATCGCGGTCAACCGAACGAACCGCCCGCGCGATCGCATTTGAAAGCTCCGCGTCACGAGCGGCCTGATTATAGAGAGCTCCGTGCGGTTTTACGTGCCGCATTCTAACTCCGGCGGTCTCACAAATGTCTCGGAGAGCTTTGATCTGCTCAACGACGATCCTCTCAACATCGTCGAGCGGCAAGTTCATTGCCCGCCGCCCAAATCCGTCGCGATCCGGAAAGCTAGGGTGAGCGCCGATCGCGACACCCTTCCGGACGGCGATTTCCGCGGTCTCACGCATCGTGGCCGCGTCGCCTGCGTGAAACCCGCACGCAATATTTACGGACGAGACATAGTCCATCAGCTCAGCGTCGTTACCGCAGCCCTCACCCATATCGCAATTGAGATCAATTCTCACCAAGATTCATTAACGGTTTGCTTGGAATTTACACCCCGCACGGAGAAAGTTCAAATCGTGTTCAAATTCGAGAGCGAGATTCTCGGCTTCCGCAATTTCGACCAGATGAAATGCGACCTTGTCATTTGCTCCTAATTGAGCCAAAAGAGGCAGATCGCGGGTTATCACGTGAGCGATACGAGGATATCCACCCGAAGTTTGGTGGTCAGCCATAAGCACGATCAATTGTCCGTCAGGCAGCATTTGAATCGTGCCGAAACTCACCGCGGAGGATATCAATTCAACCGGTCGCGACAGATTAAGCGGCTTTCCCGCAAGACGGAAACCCATACGATTTGAATTGCTTGAGATCGTAAAATCCTGATTTAGAAGTAGTTCACGGCCGTTTGCGGTCAGGTTTTCAAATTCGCCTCCGGCGATTACGCGGACGGTCGGAAAGTGGCTGTAGAAAGGAATCAGGCTTTGAGAAACCTGACCACCAGATGCAAAAGTCTTTTTCTTTGTTGTTTTGTTTGCCTCGATCCGGTCGCTTTTTTCTAACTTTCTTCCGTAAAAGCCGCCCAAATGTGCGGCGAGATTCGTGCTCGAGCTGCCCAACCACTCATCGCATTTGAATCCGCCACTAACCGCCAAATACGCGCGATTACCCACGGCATTGCGCCCAAATTTCAAAACGCTATCCTTCTTAGCCAGAAACGGTCGCCAATTTGTTACAGCGTGATCGTCCAGTATGGGCGAAAAATCACCGCCGCCGATTGCCGCCACCACGTCCGCTGCAAAAACGATCTCGGGAGCGGGGAAGTGCATTTCAAGAACGGCTTCGTTGTCGTCGTTTCCGAGCAAGATGTTGATCAAACACGCTGCTGCGACGTCCATAACTCCGTTCGGGTTGATCCCAAAACGCCTATATCCATTGCGACCCAGGTCCTGGACGGTTGTCAACATTCCCGGTTTTTGAATAAGGATACTCATTTAACAGTCACAAATCGGACGCGATCTCCGGGCCGCAGAAATGTAAGTTCCGCACCGAACGGTGTAAACATTTCGATGTCCGTGCGGCCGATTATCTGCCAGCCGCCTGGTGATTCGAGCGAGTAGATCCCGGTCTGTTTGCCGGCAATGCCGACGCTTCCTTTTGGCACAAGCAAGCGGGGCGAATCTCTTCGAGGCGTCGCGATCCGATCGTCAACGTCGGCCATGTACGAAAAGCCCGGCAGGAATCCAAGCATGTAAACGCGGTAGGTCACACTGGTGAAAATATCGATCACTTTGCCTGGTGATAAGCCACTGTTCTCCGCAATAAATTCAAGATCAAGTGCCGCTCCGTCACTGCAATCAAGAGGGATCTCGACAGTGCGGGAACCGGAGGACTCGATCTTGGATATTCCGTTTATCGCCGCTGCGGCCAGGCTCTTTACCGCCGCAAACGCCGTTGGAAATTGTGGAAAGTTTTTGCGAACGGCGACTAGATCATAAAAGAGCGTTGTTGATGAGTACGCGGGAACCGCTTCGACAAAGCCCGGGAATGGATTTCGCTCAAAGTATTCCGCCAACGATATGGCTTTGCTATTTATGGCTTCCGATATGTGTGTTGCGAATTCTACCGTCAACGCAACATCGCCAAGCGGAAAAAAGCGTATCGAGTCGTCGCTCATCTGTTATCTCGTGCGTTGTTTCGGATCAAGATATTGGCGAAGTCCGTCGCCGATAAAGTTGAATGCAAGTACGGTCATTGCGATCGCCAGGCCGGGGAAAAACAACACGTGTGGCGAATTGCTGAAAAATTGACGTGCTTCTTCGATCATCGTGCCCCAGCTCGGCGCGGGCGGCGGAATGCCGAGCCCTAAAAATGAAAGCGATGCCTCAGATAAAACTGCTCCGGCCATACCGAGCGACGCCTGGACGATCAAAGGCTGCACGGCATTTGGCAGGATATGCGTAAACAAAATGCGCAGATTACTTGCACCCAGTGCCCGAGCCGCAAGCACGTAATCATATTCGCGGACTTTCAGTACCTGTCCCCGCATGACTCTTGCATAGCCGACCCACCCGATGACACAGAGAGCCGCGATCAGCTTTCCCTGACCCGTACCGAGAAACGCAACAAGTGCGATCGCCAGCAACAGGCCGGGGAATGCAAGAAAGACATTAAAAACATAACCCGAAAGAAATTTGTCGACAAAACCGCCATAAAATCCGGCGATCGCCCCAATGATCGTGCCCACGATAGACGAGACAACGACGACCGTAATTCCAACTTCGAGCGAGATCCTGGCGCCGAAAATAACCCGCGAAAACACATCGCGTCCGAGTCCGTCAGTGCCGAACCAATGCTCGCTTGACGGCGGAACATACCTCGCTGCCAAATCCTGAACCGTGACGTCATGCGTCGCAATCCATGGGGCGAAGATCGCCGCAAGAATAAAAAGCCCGGCGATAACAAAACCTATGTAAGCTAGACGGCTCATTTACGAAAGGCGAATCCTGGGATCCAATTTACGGTAGACAAAATCGGTAAGCGAGTTTGCCAGAATAAAAGTGATACTGATAACTAACACACACCCTTGCACCAGCCGGTAATCGCGTTTCCCGATGCCGTCCTCCAACAGCAGCAGGCCGAGGCCCTGCCAATTAAATATCTTCTCTGTAATAATCGCTCCGGCGAGCAAGACGCCTAGCTGCAGACCGAGGATCGTCACGACGGGGATCAGGCCGTTTTTCAGAACGTGTTTAAAGAGCACCTTTCGCTCGCTTAGACCCTTTGCTCGAGCGGTGCGGACGTAATCCTCGCCCAGTTCTTCGATCACGCTTGAGCGAATCATTCGCGTCAGGATCGCCGAAAGAGCGGCACCCAGCGTGACGGCGGGCAAAACGATATCTTCGGGATAAAGACTCCCCGTCGGCGAAAACCACCCGAGCTTGACCGCAAACAGGTACACAAGGAACGGCCCGACCACGAATGTAGGCAGCGATATGCCCAACAGGGCGAAAAATGATGCGAAATTATCGACGAGCGAGTTTTTACGCGAGCCGGCGAGAACACCCAACGGCAGTGCGATGCCGATCGCAACAAGCATCGCGGCGATCGCGAGTTTGATCGTCGACGGATATCGCTCGAGGATCATATCGCGGACCGGTCGGTCCGTTCGAAACGATTTGCCAAGGTCGCCGCTCAGCAGGCCCGTCCAGTAATCCGCATACTGATTTTGGACGCCGTTCCATACAAACCCCTCATCACCGCCAATTGAAAAGAAAAATGCCGGGCGGTCAAGACCGTGCGTGCTGCGAAAATTATCGATCTGTTCCTGCGTTGCAGTTTCGCCCAGAATGACTGTCGCCGGGTCGCCGGGCACCGCCTGGATAAGCAGCGTGACCAGCGACACAACCGTCCAGATGACCAAAAGCATCAAAGCGGCGTGACGCAGGATATTCAGCAATTTGTATTTCATCAAACCTTTGGCGGGCAGTGAGATTTTATAACTAATCGCTGGCGATGACAAATTTTCAGGCTTTCGTGCCGACGTGCAAAGCGGCGATTCCGCCGGTCAGATTTTGGTAACGGACGTTTACCAGGCCGGCTTCGCCCATCAATGCCGCAAGGTCCTTCTGATTTGGAAACTTCGCGACCGAATCGGGCAGGTATTCATATGCTCCACGCGATCCGCTAACGACGCCACCGATTCGCGGTAGCACGTGCGAAAAGTAAAAGTTGAAGAGACGACCGAATCCGGGGACGATCGGGGAGGAAAATTCTAAAACAGCTATGCGACCATTAGGCTTAAGGACGCGACCGAGTTCTCTCAATCCGCCCGAAACATTGGCTAAATTGCGCAATCCGAATGCGATCGATACGGCGTCAAAATATCCGTCATCGAATGGCAACGCAAGCGCATCGGCTTCGACATACGGGATCGCGGGTGTTTCGCCATCCGACTTCGACCTCGCGAATTCCAGCATAGGACGGCAAAAATCAGTGCCGATGATCCTTGCCATTGAGCCTTTGTTAAGTTCGAGAGACAGGTCGCCTGTGCCGCATGCAACGTCCAAAACGGCGGCGCCGCTAGTATCAAGAATATCGCGCAGTTCGTCCGCGACCATTCGCCGCCAGCGTTTGTCGATGTTTAACGAGAGGACGTGATTGAGCAGGTCGTAACGCCCCGCAATGCCCGCGAACATTTCGCGGACGGCCTTGGCGTGGGCCGCTTCATTTGCGTTAAGTTCATTTTGCACAGGTTAGTTTGCTTGCGGCGTGTTAATCAAAACGGTGACCAACGGTAGTCTGCGGGTCTTTTCGACATACGCTTTAAGATCACCAAACGTCACGCGATCGACAAGGCGAATATCGGCATCGATGCCCGCGAGCTTATAAGTATCTGCGTCAAGCCAGATCGATGTGGTTTCTCTTTTTGACCAGGTCAACTGAACCGAGTTTTTGGCGTTTTGAAACTCCGTCTCGGTAATCGGTTCAGAAATGGCCTTTCCAACAAGATCGTTGGCCTCCAATTTACCATTGCCGCCAAAATTCTTGACCGCAGAAAAGCCGGCAACGATCATGCCTGGGAGTTTACGTGGTTCGTTTCGCACAAAAACGTCGGATGCGTGAGCCGCGGGGGCGCTCGCCTTTAGCCGGTTTTCAAGAATCGTCGAGAAAATTAATGACGCCGCTAGATCCTTTTCACTTCGAGATACGCCGCGCAACGCAAACCTTATCGCCGACACGCCAGGCTTGGGCGATGGGACAGTCTGCACTCCCGCCTGCGGTTCGTCCGGTTGGCGAAAGGTTGCAGGTACCGGTTTATCGGACTTGAGCCAGCCGCCGAAATAGCGCCGGATCGCTCTGAATCCCAACGCTTTTTCGAAATTACCCGACACCGTAATCGTCGCATTGTCAGCGGTAAGAAAACGGGATTTAGCATCGATCAAGTCCGCAAAATCGATCTTCTGCAGGGAGGCGGCGGTACCGAGTTGCGGCCTGCCATAGGGAAAGGTCCCGAAAAGTCTCTTTGCCACGGCCTGATCGGCCACGTAAGCAGGATCCGCTTCCATTGCCGCGACTTTTGCCAATAGCGCGGTGCGGAGTTTGACGGTCGTTTCTCTGTCGATCGCAGGATTAGAGACGGCTCCGGAAAGCGTTTCGAGCATTGTCAGAAAGCTTTCAGGCTTTGACGAAGCGTTTATCTGAATAAAATCGTAGTTTGAAGTGACGTCGAGGCTGCCCTCTAAATCCTCGGTAAAGAACTCTCTCGATGCTTCGTTCGGGAAAATATTATCGGCAAGCATCTGCATTACGCCCTCTTTGCCCTGCGGGTCAAAGGCAGAACCTGAGTGAATCCGGATCTTCACCGAGACCTTGTCGGCACGGGCGTCGCTCCACATCAGGACTTTCAGCCCGTTTAATAATGTTTCTTTCCTTGGTTGGGGCAGCGTCTGCGAAAAGATGGCCGGAGCGATGAGTGCGAACAAAACCGCAGCGGCCAGAGCGATCAGGACAATTTTTTGGAATAATTTCTTATTTTTCATCGTATAAACAAATAACGGTAACTGAATGATATCCGTTTAGTTGCCATTAGGTCGCTTTATGTTGTCGCATTAAAAAGTTGATTTCAAAAAATGTCGTTAGTTTCACAAATGAAAATTTTAGAGGTCAGTGGGCATCGCGTCAAACATATAAAGCATCTATGAAAATTGAAAGATCCGCACAGGAGCGTTTAGCGGAAATTTGTTGAGAATTGCTTAATTTGTGAAAAAATCGCGGTATAATTTTTACATGGTTATGTCGCTCTCTTTTAGAGCGTAAAGGCAAAGAGGCTAAAGATGGGAAAAATAGTTAAGTTTTGCAGTTCGTGTGATGAGGGGTTCGCCGAGAAGTTTGGGTTTTGCCCTAATTGCGGGCAGTCACTGCAGACTTTTGAGATGAATCCAGTTGTCAAAGATGTATCGCCGGTAACCAAAGCCGAAGTCGTCGCGCCCGAGGTCGTCGCACCCGAGATCGTTGCTCCTGCGGTTGCTGAAACCGTTGAGCCCAAAATGGCGCATGCTTTGGAGCTTGAGGACGAAGCGGTGATGGCCAAGCAGGAGATTAAGACGGTTGTCGAACCGGTTATAGACGAGCCCGTGGTCGAAGCGGCGTCGGCCAAATCAACCACGCCTGCGATTAACGCGTTTGTCGAGAAAACTCCCATCGACATTGTCCCCAAGCCAGTTTCCTTGGAAGCAGAACATTTTGCCTATATGTCAAAAGGCGATTTTTACGTGACGGTCATCGAGGATAAAAACGTAAGCCAGCGTAACGCTCTATTGCTCGGCACTCTCGGCGTCATGTTGTTTGCGCTGATGACCGGTCTGGTTTTCAGCATTTTTAGCAAAGACCTCGAGGTCGGTTCGATAAACGACGATGTTTTCAACGCGATTCTTGTTGAAGATGTGCCGATGATCGTCGAAGAGGAGCAGCTGAAAAAAGACAAAGACGCAGGTGGCGGCGGTGGTGGCGGCCGTGAGGAAAAAGAAGAGACGACACAGGGCGATCTTGCCGACCAGTCAAAGACACCTACTCGACCGCCCGATGCCAAGGTTTTCCGAAGCGATAATTTTGATCTCAAAATGCCGCCTCCGCAGACAGAGGGCAATCAGAAATACGAAAAGAAATTTGACCGTTGGGGCGATCCGAACGGACGGTTCGCTAGTTTCTCAAACGGAACCGGTTCGGGCGGCGGCCAAGGCAGCGGCGTCGGCACGGGGCAGGGCAGTGGTCGCGGCTCGGGAAACGGCTCGGGTACTGGTTCAGGCAGCGGCAGTGGACTTGGCAGCGGAAATGGGGGTGGAACTGGTGACGGCACTGGCGGAAATCCACCACCTCCGCCGGCTCGACCGGTCGGAGTTACACAGGGTATCAAGATCATTTCAAAACCGCGTCCCGGATATACGGATGCGGCCCGACAAAATAACGTACAGGGCACTGTAATTCTTCGTGTAACCTTTCTTGCGTCCGGTCAGATCGGCAGCATTTCGGCGGTCAAGGGGTTGCCGAATGGTTTGACGGAGCAGGCGATCGCAGCGGCGCGTCGAATCAGCTTCGAGCCCGCCAAGCGTGACGGTGTGGGCCAATCTATAACCCGGCAGGTCGAATATACATTCTCGATCTATTAATTAGTATTAAATTCAAATAATAAGCGAGTCGAATCGATCGGCTCGCTTTTTTCTTTTGAGTTTGATGGCGATCTAAATAAAAACAACTGATTGCGACGATGGTATCTCAAATCGCTTACGGCAACGCATATTCTTGCACATGAGCATATCGTCAACCCGCACCATATAGTCACGCGACTTCTGAAACTGGGCTCGCTCCTGTTCGTTAAGTCGCTGCGGCGCCTGCTTTTTCTTTCGCCGCGTCACCCAGCGAACATCGTAATCCGCGCGTTCGCGGCAATGCGGGCAGGAAAAATTTGCTTGCTTGGTTTCTTGTCTTTCGTCAAAAATATCGCGTTCGTGCATCAATTAGATTGTAACGGATTACGGAACCTCGCGTCACCAATTAGTTTGCGGTTAGGTTTTTAAGGTAGGCAAAGCTGAAGATCCCGGTGTCGTGGCCATCTGAAAAATGAAAATTGAGAGCATAGCGGCCGACGATCGAGATCGACGAAAATGAGAGGTCGTCACCGATTTGGGCGTCATCGAGTATTTTTTCGCCGGTCCATTCGTTTACGCAGGTTGCGCATGGGCAACAGCGGCGCAGTTGGGCAGCGGCATAACTCGTTTCGCTGTCGTCGGACCATTTGATCGAGACCTCGCGGTCGGATTCCTCAATTATTTGCGTTGGCTGGATCATTGATACTGGACCGTTGCAGGGATACCCTGTCTTGGAAATACCTTGCGATAGGCGACGACATTAGCCGCAATAATGATCGGAATAACAAAATAAATGCCGATGCACAACGCCAATTGACCAACCAAAGCGAGAACAAAATTTACGAGAAAGAGGCCGACAACCCCGCCCAAATTCTTAAAAACGGCACGCGCACTGGTTGTCATAGCTTTGACGGCGCCGAGGTTTCGATCGACGATCAGCGGAAATGAAAAAATAATCAGCGTATGGATGCAGACCATTATCACGATCAAGACAAGATCGACCGCAAACGCGCCGATCAAAAGCCCCATCATCTCGTCCTGGCTGAGCTTGCTGCCCATTATGGCCGCTAGAACGATCGGCACGTAGATAACGACGTAAACTGTCAGCATCGGCACCAGAATGATCAACATTACTATCAAACCGGGCAGAAACCACTGCATTCCCTTAAAAAGATCGTCGAATTTTATCGGTTCGCCGTCGACCTTTCGCAAATAGCAGTAAAATGTGCCGCACGTCATCGCACCTGCGGCTATAAATAACGAAATTGCGCCCAAAACACCGCCGACCAGCCAGATAGCAAACAAGAGCCAATAATCGCTTTTGATGAGTTCAAAGCCCTCTTTGGCACATTCGATCGGTTTGATAACGCCGGAGTTAAACTCGCGATTTTGCATGGTTACGCCTCTTCGTAGATCCTATTCAGATAATCGATGACCATGCGGTCGCTTGAGAATTGAGGCGTCAGCGTTGCGATCGAGTTTTTCATCCGCCGTATCCATTCCAGCGGCAAACCGCCGTCGTTGGTAGAATAAAAAGCCGGGATGATCTGATCTTCGAGTGTCGAATAAAGGGCCTCTGCGTCCGCAATGTCCGCCTCGTCGTCCGTTCCAGCAGTATCGAGATCGCCGATCGAAAAGCCGTTTTCGCCGTTGAAACCCTCGATCCACCATCCGTCGAGGATCGAAAAATTTAGCACGCCGTTCATTGCCGCCTTCATACCGCTCGTACCGCTGGCTTCCATCGGGCGACGCGGGACGTTCATCCAGACATCGACGCCCTGTACGAGATAGCGGGCAACCTCCTGATCGTAATCCTCGACAAAGACGGCGCGCTTTTGCCAATTAGAATCGTGATTGATACTCATCAGCTCCTGCAAGATGGTCTTAGCGGTGCGATCCTGCGGATGAGCCTTTCCGGCAAATACGAATTGAACCGGACGGTCGGCATCGTCCACCATTTTTAGCAATCGCGGCAGATCGGTGAAGAGCAGATCCCACCTTTTATACGCAGCGACACGGCGGGCGAAACCGATGGTCAAGACATCCGCCGAGAACAACTTATGTGTGTCTTCGTGCTCGTTGATCGTGTCGAGCGTGCCGGTGTCTTTCGAACGGGTGCGTTCGCGTACAAAGGCGATCAGCAGACTCTTAAGCGTCTGATGAGCCTTCCAGATCTCGTCTTCAGGGAGAAAGTTAACTGCCGTGGCCCAAGTCTCATCGTCGCGGACGATCTCGTGCCAGTTTTCACCGATGTTCCGCTCGTAAAGCGATTGAAAGACTGGTGCGACCCACGTCGGAGCGTGTACACCGTTGGTGACCGAAGTAATCGGCACCGAGCTGATATCCACGGCATCGCGAAACATCTTTAGCCATAGTCCGCGTGAGACCTCGCCGTGTTTTGCGCTAACACCATTTGCCGATCGGCACATACGCAAAGCGAGCGGCGTCATGCCAAACGACTCAACATCATCGGTCAAGTCGGCACGGCCCAAGGCAAGGAATTCGGCATTAGTGATCTTAAGCGAGCTGATGAAATCGGTATTGAAACAATCGCTGATCACTTTTTGGGGAAACGAGTCGTTACCGGCCGCGACCGGTGTGTGGGTTGTGAAAACACAACTTTTGCGAACCTCCTCGACGGCGTCGGCAAACGAAGCGTCCGGATTCGTAGTGAGAAACTCCCGGGCCAGCTCGAGTGTCAAAAATGCCGAGTGTCCTTCGTTCAAATGAAAAACGGTCGGATCGAGCCCGATTTTCCGAAGCAAACGAATTCCGCCGATACCGAGCACTTTCTCCTGCACGATCCGTGTCTCCGTGTCACCTCCGTAAAGGTGGCCGGTAATTAGCCGGTCAACGTCGCTGTTTTGCGGAACGTTTGTGTCCAGCAGATATAGCGAAATGCGGCCAACACGGGCGAGCCACGCCTGAGCGACGACCTCGCGGCCGCGTATATGTACGGAGACGGTCACTCGTTCGCCGTCATCCCCAAGAACGGGCGTTATGGCGAGTTCCGAATCAAATATGTCTTTGTATGATTCTTCTTGCCAGCCATCGTGAGCGATCCTTTGCCGAAAATATCCGTATCGATAAAGCAAGCCGATCGCCGTAAGCGGTAAATCCAGATCGCTTGCCGATTTGAGGTGATCGCCGGCCAGTATACCGAGTCCGCCGGAATAATTTGGCAGGGAATTGTGCACGCCATATTCCGCACAAAAATACGCTATTTGCCTCGTGTGAGCCTCTTCGATTACTGCATTTTGCGCGGTCGCGAGATATTGCTCGAATCGGCTGTTGAACCGATTTAGCCTGTCCACATAAGCCGCATCCGTCGCTTTTTGCCATAAACGCAACTCGCTGACATTGCGTAACAACGCACGGGGATGCTGTTCGTATTTATCCCAAAGCGCGGGGTCCAGATCGCGAAATAACGCTGTCCCCTCCGGCTGCCAGGACCAATAGAAATTAGCAGAGATTGCCTCAAGAGACCTTAGGTTTTCGGGTAAATTGCGCTTAAGTTCAAAATCGGTTCTGAACGTCAAATCGAGTTGCGGGCTGACTGCTTGTTGTATTGCGATATCGGTCGAGGCCTCCGTCATAAGTGCATTGAAAGTGAAGCAAAAAGTTCCAATCGAATATAAACGATACGCCGCTCAGTATCAAACTTTTGAGATTGAAATGGGGTTGCGTCCGGCGTTCTGAGCATTGTTCCGACACCGATGCCGAACGTGATATTCACATTACCGGGTTGATTGGTTATAATCTGAAATTTCGCTGGAGACTAAGCAACCTAATGAAACTCGACATAATCCCGGTAAAATGGACTGACGAAGGCGTCAAGATGCTTGATCAACGCCTGCTGCCGACTGAGGAAGTTTGGCTGACGTTGAAAAGTTCTGACGAAGTAGCGGCTGGTATAAAGGACATGGTCGTCCGCGGTGCACCTGCGATCGGCGTCTCGGCGGCGTATGGCATTGCACTAGGAGCCAAGAACTTTGTCGGCACAACCGTCACCGATCTCGAGGACGAACTTGAGTTTGTTAGTGACGTTCTAGGCAAGACGCGCCCGACGGCGGTCAACCTCTTCTGGGCCATTGAACGGATGAACCGCACGTTTCAAAAGGCTAAGGCCGATGGCAAAACGGTCAGTGAGATCAAGCAGATCCTTATCGACGACTCAAAAGCCATCCACGACGAGGACATCGAATCGCAGCGTCTCATCGCCCAGTTTGGCGGCGAACTGCTCGCAGACAATGACACTGTGCTTACACATTGCAACGCCGGAGCTCTCGCGACCGGCGGGGTCTGGGGCACGGCGCTCGGCGTTATTCGCGGAGCGGTCGATCAGGGCAAACATATCGCCGTCATCGCCGACGAAACGCGCCCTTATCTGCAAGGCGCCCGGCTCACCGCTTGGGAACTGATGCAGGACGAGATTCCCGTAACGCTCATAACCGACAACATGAGCGGTCACATCATGAAAAAAGGCCGTGTCCAGGCCGTCGTCGTCGGCTCGGACCGCATCGCGGCGAATGGCGATGTCGCCAACAAGATCGGCACATACATGGTGGCCGTGCTCGCGCGCCGTCATAACATTCCGTTCTACGTCGCCGCTCCGCTCTCGACCGTCGATCTCAACTGTCCTACGGGCGATGAAATCCCAATAGAAGAGCGCGATATTCGCGAAGTCACTCACGTAAAGGACATCCAGCTCGCACCGGACGACACGCTGGTCAGCAACTACGCCTTTGACGTCACCCCAAACGAACTCGTCACTGCTATTATTACCGAGAAGGGCGTTGCACGGGCACCATATACCGAGAGTTTGCGGAAGCAGTTTGAAGATTAACGCAGACGCTCAACGTCGTCCTCTCTCCAGGCACGACTGCTGAAATAATATATCCGTCGATTCTTCTTTACTTCGACGCCTAACGGATCGTCGACCGAGATCCCATAGCTGCCGCGGCAGAGCGGTTCTTGCCAGTCGTTGCCATTGCGCAAGAAAGTTTTGATCTTGTCCGAGTCTGCGCCCATCTGGAAGACCATCGGCACTGCTTCGTCAACCGGGAAGTCGTTGAACCACGCGTCGCCCGTACACCACGAAGCGAGCGACGTCATGAGTAAGGGAACAGGGGCGAGTGACGAGGGGCGAGTGTTTGTCGAACTCTGATCTTGCCCTTGTCCCTTGTCCCTGGTCCCTATTCCCTTAGCAAGTTCATTCATCATCCGTCGATAGAATGAGCGTTCGCTCACAACCGCGTCAAAATCGACCTGAACGCCACGAACATCAGGCAGATCTAGCGTGTTCGTTATCAGCGAAGCCGTTCGCTCGACCATTTGGTCATCGAAGGTCGGGCGTTTACTGCCATCTTTGTTTGTCTCGATACGTGTGACGGCGATCAGATACGTTTCGGGTGGAACTTTGAGCGGTTGGCGCCGCGCCTTTTGCGAAACTAGATCATTTTCTAAAAAAATAGTCTGGGCGAGAAACGCAACTCCGAATTCATTTGGGTCAATAAAACGCAGGTCTTCGGGACGCTCCCACGCCCAGAGAATTTTCTTCGGCATCTCGTCGTTGAGACGTGGATTTACGACATTGTTCGATCCGCAAGACAAGATAAAAGCCACTAAGACAAATGCGTATATTCGCGAGGTCACGTTGGATAGTCTATCAGTGACGGGCCTCTGAGTTCTATATATCCGCGCTTTGTGCCCTTTGCGTTTAAGTCGGCCTTAAAACACAGAGAGCACCAAGTTCAAGACACAGGGGTCACAAAGACGAATATGCACTTGTAATTTCATAGGCGGCGGTTAGCTGATATAATCAGGAAATTGAATAGGAATTCATTATGAGCGAACGTGAACAAATACCGATGGATGTGGTTTTTGTCGGGGCGGGTCCGGCAAACTTGGCGGCTGCACTGCATCTGAAAGGCGAGATAAAGAAGCATGACGAAATGGTCGAAAAGGGTTTTAAATCAGGCAAGGTGATAGGTGATCTTGAGATCGCGATTGTCGAAAAAGGCCCGTTCGTGGGTGCACACATTCTGTCAGGCGGCGTAATGGACCCCATCGCGATTCGCGAATTGATGCCTGATTTTCTGGCTCAGGGGTGTCCGGTCGATTCGGTTGTGACCGAGGACGCGTTTTGGTATCTCACAGAAAAAGGCGGCATAAACGCTCCGCTTGTTCCGCCGCCGCTGAAAAATAAAGGCAAATATATCGTCAGTCTCAGCAAAGTTTGCGAGTGGCTGGGTGAAAAATGCGAGGCCGCGGGCATCAACATTTTTCCGGAGTTTCCGGCCGCCGAAGTTTTGTATAACGAAAACGACGCCGTTATTGGCGTCCGCACGGGTGACAAAGGCATCGATAAAGACGGCCACAGGAAACCCAATTTCGAACCCGGCGTCGATCTGCTTGCAAAGGTCACAGTGCTCGGCGAAGGCTCACGCGGGTCTCTCGCAAAGCAGGTAACCGCGCGACTTGGCCTCGATGAAGGTAAAGAACCACAGGTATTTTCGATCGGGGTCAAAGAACTTTGGGAAGTTCCGGCCGCGAATTTTGCAGAGGGTAAGGTCGTGCACACGCTCGGATTTCCCTCTGATACAAGGACTTACGGCGGCGGCTGGATCTACGGAATGAAGGACAATGTTGTCAGTATCGGTTACGTGACTGGCCTCGATTACGAGGACCCGATGATCGATCCGCACGCAGAGTTTCAAAAATTTAAGACAAACCCGAAGGTCGCCGAGGTTTTGAAAGGTGGCAAGATGATCAAATACGGAGCCAAAACGATCAACGCCGGCGGTTACTTCACAATGCCAAAATTGTACGCGGATGGTGTTCTGATCGTCGGTGACAGCGGCTCTTTCTTAAATGGTCAGCGGATAAAGGGAATCCACACGGCTATGAAATCCGGCATGCTCGCCGCCGAGACGATCGTCGGGGCGTTCGAACATCAGGATTTCTCATCAAAGACGCTTAAACACTATGACGAAAAGGTCAATCTTAGTTGGATTTACGACGAGCTGCATCCGGTGCGGAACTTTCACGCCGCGTTTCAAAAAGGCCGCTGGTCGGCCCTGTTAAATACGGGCTTGCAGTTTTTGACGCGCGGACTCGCATGGGGCTTTATGCCGAAGGAGCATCACATCGCCGGTCACGAACGGATGGGGAAACTAATTGATAATGGAAACTGGAAAATTGAAAATGGAAAGAGGTATGCAGATCTAAAGTTTGATAAGGAATTAACTTTTGACAAGGTGACAGACGTTTTCCATGCCGGCGTCGCCCATGACGAAGATCAACCGTCGCATCTGCACGTGCTCGACACCGAGATCTGTGCAACGCGATGTGCCGAGGAATACGGCAACCCGTGCCAACGGTTTTGTCCGGCGGCCGTTTACGAGATGGAAGAGAACGTCGAATCAGGCCGCAAAGAGCTGAAGGTCAATTTCTCAAACTGTGTACATTGCAAGACCTGCGACGTAGCCGATCCGTATCAGATAATTAATTGGGTCACGCCCGAGGGCGGCGGTGGGCCGAATTATAAGGGGATGTAAAACTCAAAGGTTAGAGAGTTACAGAGTTGGAAAGTTCCAGAAAAAGACCGTTGCGAAAAACGCAACGGTCTTTAATTCTTAAACTCTGCGACTCTGTAATCTCAGTTACCTATGCAATTAGGTTTCGAGAATCTCGAAATTAACCTTTTTCTCCTGAAATTCCCTCATCGCAATACGCGTTGATTTTGTTTTACGTATGTCCAGATCGACACGCGGAATCGCTCCGCGTTGAAGCTGTTTGCTGCGTTGCGCGGCAAGTATGATCATCCGGTATTTAGAATCGATTTCGGGCGGATCGATTATCTCCGCTACCTCTGTTTCTTCAGTTTCGTCTACGATCTCTGCGGCTTCGTTAACCATAAATACGGACAGTCTCCTTAAAATTGATGCCTGGATGCATCGAAACTATTAAGGATACCCTGAATGGCATCAGTTTGTCTAACAAGAAGCTGTCTTTCAGCAGTAATTATCGAAACGATTTGCCGGGCCGCGATGAATAGATCTTCATTTACAATGACGTATTTGAACTTTTTATACTCGAGTACTTCGCTAAATGCGTTTTTCAATCGTGTATTTAGTCCCGCCTGATCTTCGGTCCCGCGCGATGTAAGGCGCGCCCTTAACACTTCGAACGACGGAGGCAGGATAAAAATACTTACAACGGCGTCCTGCAGTCGATCCATTATCTGTACCGCACCCTGGACATCGACCTCAACGATCAGATCTTTACCGGTACTTGAAACCTTTTCGCTTTCAGCCAGCGATGTGCCATACAAATTTCCGTGGACTTCGGCGTATTCGAGGAAATCACCACCTCCGATTCGTCGCTGAAAATCGTCTTTTGAAACAAAAAAGTACTCTCGACCGTTTTCTTCGCCAAATCTTTGCGGGCGTGTTGTGTGGGAAACCGAGTATCCGAGATCGGGCAGCATGCCGCGAACCTCTTTAATAAGGGTGCCCTTGCCGCCGCCGGACGGGGAACTGATGATTATCAATTTACCTTTCATCACCATTCAACTACTCGACATTTTGAACCTGTTCGCGGATTTTCTCAATCTCGCTCTTGATCGCCAACGCGTTTTCCTTGACCGTCATGTTGTTGGTTTTTGACGCAATCGTGTTTGCCTCGCGGTTAAGTTCCTGCGTGAGGAAATCCAGCCGCTTGCCAACATCTTTGTCGTCATTTACTATTGCTCGAAAGTGCTCGATGTGAGTCCTGAGCCTCGTGATCTCCTCCGAGATATCAGCCCGGTCGGCCAAGAATGCGACTTCCTGTGCCATACGCGACTGGTCGATATCTATCTGTGAATCAGTTTTTGAGAGCATATCGGAGATGCGTTTTGTAAGGCGGACGCGATATTCATCAACAACATTGGCGGCTTCGCTCTCGATCGTGGGAATCCGCGCCTCGATCTCTCTAAGTCGCGAAGCAAGTTCGGTCGCGAGCATTCCGCCCTCTTTTGTTCGCATTTGTTCGAGGTCGTCAATAGCATAGGCAAAAACCTTTTCGACCGAAGCGATAAATTCCGGCGTCGGTTCTTCCTTTTTTGCAGTAACGACGTTAGGAAGTCGAGCGATCACGTTCATATCAGGCTCACCGACAAATGAGAACTCGTTCTGCATTTCTCGCATTGCCGCCAAAAACCCGGCAATAAGCGGGCGATTGAGTTCGAACTGTACGTCGTCACCGCGATCGTACTGGAAATTTACCTCTACGCGGCCGCGAGCAAGCCGATTGCTGACTAGCTTCTTGATAACGGGTTCGAGAAGCTGGAGTTCGCCCGGCAGACGTAGATTAAGATCTAGAAAGCGATTATTCACGCTTTTTAGCTCGACCGTGATGGAATAGTTATTTTCGGACGCCGAAGCGCGTCCAAATCCTGTCATAGATTTCATATTTTATCCGGGTTCAGAACATCTAACCGCTAACGATCACGGGCGGTTTTGTTAATTCTTCGTCGGCAAACTGCAGCTCATATAGTTTCTTATATGTTCCGCGATTGGCCAGCAGTTCGTCGTGTGTGCCGGTCTCGATGATCCGGCCTTTCTCCATTACAACGATCATATCCGCTTTTCGCACCGTCGAAAGCCTATGAGCGATGACGATAGATGTACGGTTTTGCATCAGATTCGCCAACGCCTTCTGGACCAGCGACTCGCTTTCCGTATCGAGTGCGGACGTTGCTTCGTCCAGGATCAGCACCGGTGCATTCATTAACACCGCTCTGGCAATCGCGAGGCGCTGTCTTTGGCCGCCCGAAAGAAGTGTGCCCCTTTCGCCAACCATTGTTTCGTATCTCTCCGGCAGCTGCGAGATGAATTCGTCGGCGAAAGCCACACGAGCGGCTTCTTCGATCTCAGCCTCGCTCGCATCCGGCTTTCCATAAGCGATATTCTGCCGTACTGTGTCGTTGAATAAAACAGTCTCCTGCGTGACCAGCGCCATTTGCCGTCTAAGGCTCAGCACACTTGCATCCCGCAGATCGACTCCATCCCATGTGATCGCTCCGCTTGTTGGGTCATAAAGCCTTTGGATCAAACGAGTTAAGCTCGATTTCCCGCCGCCGCTCTCTCCAACGAGCGCAACCATTTCGCCCTTGCCGACCTCGAGGTCGATATTTGTGAGGATCTTCTTTTTGCTGTTCTGGTAGTTAAACGAGACCTTCTCGATGCGGATTGCGTCCTGTAGCGGGGCGATGTTAATAGCGTTCGGTTTTTCGGGCAGAGTCTCGCTTGTGTCGAGAACGTCCCACACGTCGCGGGCGGCGGCAAATGCTTTGGTTATCTCGTTATGCTGACGCGAGATCTTACGCATTGGGTCATAGCTTCGGAACAAAAAGAACAAAAAGGTAAAGAACTGCGACGGATCCATTCGCGACGAGTTTATCTCGCGTAACCCGAAATAGAACAAAACGATTATTGCGATGATTCCAATTAACTCAAGCGTCGGCGGCGACGTCGCGGCAATACGGGCGGAGCGTAGATTTGCCCGTGCGATGGTGCGTGCGACATCCAGAAAACGATCTTGCTCACGCGTTTCCGCCGAATATGCCTTAACGATTATGTGATTCGAGAGCGTTTCCTGCGATGTGTCATTAAGGTCTTTATTGCCTTCGAGTGACACATCGGCCAGCTTTCGCAAACGACGGCTATAATTCATCGTCAGAAAGCCAATAATTGGGGCAATGATCAACGAGCCGAGCGTTAGCCGCCAATTATAATAAAAGGCCGCTGAGACAAAAAAGACGAGCATAAAGCTCTCGCGAAGCACGTCTCGCAGATTCGACGAGACGGCAAGCTCGATCGCCGAACAGCTAACGACCAAGCGTGAAACAAGAAAATTTGTTCGATGTTTTTCAAAGAAAACCGCCGACTGCTTTAGCAAATGCTCATACAATTCTGCCCGCAACTTGAGGACCGCCGATTGACCGATCCTTGCCATCAGGTACGAAGAAAAATACTCGGCTATACCCTTTAGCACCGTGAATGAGATCAGGAGTGCCGAGATCACTATCCACGCGCGAAACCAGTCGTTCCTTGGTATGAGACTGTTAAGATCGAAAAGGGTTTTGGTTTTTACGGCTGGATTTTGTAGAAACTGGTCAAAGATCGGAACGAGCAAAGCGCCCGTCGCGGTCTCGAAAACCGCGGTCAAAATCATCGCAACGACTGCAAGTAAAAAGATCAGCCAGTATGGTCGAACGTATTTGAGAAGGCGTTTAAGATCTTTCATTTCCCAGTGTAAAGACTTGAATATACTTTACTTTTGGGTCGCTTGCCAAAAGTGTTAGTTTGCAACTTCCAAATCATCTGTGGCATCTTTTTTACATTGGTTCCGACTCTCGGGAGAAGTTTATGACAAATAGATTAGCGTTCAGGGGATTGGTTTTCGGCCTTGTGACTCTTTTAGCGGCCACGTTTGCAGTAGCTCAGGTGGATGTCGCGCGCAAAACCACCGCGGTCACTTATCCGCTCGACGATACGGTTTTGGTGCAGTTTCGCGGTACAACACGATTTCCTCGTATGAGAGGCGATGCAAAGGTGAAACGAACGACCCGGAGTGGTACCAGGATCGAACTTTCGGTAGAAAGGATGCCGCGGCCATTCGAGCTTGGTGCCGGCTATGCGACATACGTCCTTTGGGCGATCTCGCCAACCGGTCAGGCGGACAATTTAGGTGAGATCAAACGCAGCGGTTTGTCTTTTATTGATTCCAAAGTCACAGTAACGACGCCGTTGCAGACTTTTGCATTGATAATTACCGCCGAACCTCATTTTCTCGTTACGAGGCCGAGCCAGACCATTATGCTCGAAAATCTATATCCGACGACGCTTAGCGGCAAACGGATTGGGACGACGCCGTCGATAACGTACTTCGGCAATTCGAGCGATTTTTTCCGCGACCCACGGACACCTGAGATAGCAGAGACCGACTATGCAAAGACGCCTTCGGCCATACTGCAGGCCAAGCAGGCGGTTGCGCTGGCGCGATTCGCAGGTGCCGATCGTGACGCCTCTACGGAACTTGTAGAAGCTGAGACGCTCTTGCAAAACGCGCAAAACGCTTGGCTGGCCGGGCGTGATTCGGACACGGTAGATATTGCCGCTCGCAAATCGATCGAGTCGGCCGTGAGAGCCGAGTCATTGGCACTGCAGCGAAAAGAAGCCCGTGAGAAAAGGAACGAGCGAACACGAACCGATTCCGAGATCCGTGCGGCTGAAAATAAATATTCCGATGCTCAGGAACGGATCAACGACCTTAAGGCCGAGCTTGACCGCGAAATCAGGAATCGAGAATTGGCAGAGCGTGATGCCCTGAATTATTCAAATCAGGTCAAAGAACTTAGGGATGAGAACGGTCGTCTGCGCGAGGAACTCGGCCGTATGAAGGTCGAAGCCGAATCAGCGACCGCCAAACTTGAGGCGGCGGAAAATGAGCGAAAATCCATCCAGTTACAGCGCGACAAAGAAGCAAAGGCGGCAAGTGTCCGCGCAGCCGAGGCTAGCCTTATTAATTCGCTCAAGGTTTTTGGCGCAGTTGCTAAAACCGAGCGCGGAATTGTATTGACCTTGCCGGAGAGCCTCTGGGCAGGCGCGCGTTCGAGCACTCTGATGCCGCAGGCTGACGGTAAGCTGACCTCGCTGGGCGAAATTCTTGCGAACAATCCTGATTACCGAATCTCCGTCGAATCTCATACCGACAACAGCGGCGCGCCCGATCAGATTCAGACTATCACCGACCGCCGATCTTACATCGTCGCAGAGAAATTCACGACGCTTGGCGTCGAAGAAGGCCGAATTGTCGCGAAAGGTTACGGGGCGAGCGTACCCGTTGCACCAAATACCACAAACGCAAATCGGGCTAAGAATCGACGTATGCAAGTGGTTCTGACTGTCTTTGTGCCATAATCTGCTACGGAAAATAAACCTCGCGGCCTATCTTGCGACTAGTAGAGACTGCGATACGAGGTAGGTTTATTCCGTGACGGTTGGTGGTTTTTTGCCAATAATAATGGCCGGGCGAAGAGATTTTTCCGGCTTTTTTAGTCTTTGAGAATGAGGATTCGGTGCGGCGGAAGACCGATCATACATTCGTCGCCGACGTTTAGGCCAACGATCTTAAACACGCGCACCTCAAACTTCAGTCCGGCCGCGTCAAATTCTACGAGACTGGTTGGCCCGCAAAATCCGATACCTGTAACAACAGCACGCAGCAGATTATCCTCTGGAAACGAAGCTCCCATCGACATCGATATCTGTTCAGGGCGGATCGCGAGCGTCATATTTTGATTGATGGCTCCGAGGCGGCTTTTCTTGGTCCGTTGGGCAAAAATGCGGTGCCCGCCGTCGATCGTATGGAACTTAGGCAGCTCGTCATCAACGGACGTAACGCGGCGTGCCTGGAACAGGTTGTTGTCACCAGAGAGTTGTGCGGCATCGACGCAATTGGGATTTTCGTAGATCTCCTGCGGCGTTCCGATCTGTCTAATATTGCCACCTGAAAGGATCGCTGTTTCATCTGCCAACGCCGCTATCTGATCGAAATCGCTCGACGCAAAAATCACGATGCGGTCACGGCTGCGCGCGGCACGTCGGACCGCCAGAAAACACTCATGCCTGAGATGTTTATCCATCTTGGAAAATGGTTCGTCGAGCAGCAGAATCCAGCCCGAGTCTGCAATCGTTTCTTTAAACGCTTTTAGTTGCCGCTCACCGCTCGAATCTTTCGGCAGCAATCCGATCACGCCCAAAAGTCCGGACGTCTCACGATCAGTAAGCAGGGTGATGCCGCGTTCCTTTGCCTTGACCGTCGTCAGATCCTGATCGTCGAGAACGATCGAGCTACCGCTTAACTTCCCAACGCCGGCAATGGAATTGAGAAGAGCAGTTTTGCCCGAGCCAGTCGCCCCGCAGATACCAAAAATGCGACCCTCGCCGGCCGCAAATTCAACATCGCGGAGAACCCATTTATTCCCGAATCTCTTGGAGAGTTTTGTGACCTCAAGCGGCATAAGATCAAGCGAAAATGAAACTTTACCGGTCAGATTTCGTGCAAAGAAAAGTATGCTGTTGTCATCGTATTAACGCAAGTATAGACTAAAAAATCGATGGCAAATTCTAAACATACGATCAGGCGGAAATTGGTGCACGCCGGCGGCTGGCAGGTTGCGAAACGAGTCGCCAAGACTATTCCGTTTGGCGGAACGGTCGTGGCGATCGCTCTCGTCGGCAGCGATATCAAGAATAAAGGCGTTGTAAAGGGCATTGTGAATTCCGGGATTGACGCGATACCCTTTGTCGGACTCGCAAAAAATGCCGTCGAGCTTGTGACCGGCGATTTTATCCCGGACAAAGAGAAAGTGGGGAAGTGATATATGCGAGTTTTTACGTTTGGAAAAGTGGTGGCTTTGTTATTTGTGATCGGCACATTTTCGTTTGCGGCTAAGGCCCAGGCGACAAAGGTTAAACCGAAGCCACTGGCGACGCCGCCCGTTTTGACCGGCGCCGAGATCATTAGCCGCGCTGACGATTACATCGAAGCTCCACCCGTCGAAAAAGTGCCCACAAAACAGACCACAACATCGAACGCCACACGAATCAAAGAGCTTACCGAACGCGTCAAAAAGCTAGAAACGACGCAAGCCAGCACTTACGACGAAAAGCAGAAGCGTCTGCTGCTCAATCTCGACATTCTTACACGGGCCGAACAACGCAGCGAGAGCCTTCGCAAACAGCTTTTTGAGATGATCGAAAAGGAAAATTCCGTCAAATCGCGGCTCGAGCAGATCGAGTTTGACATCCGTCCCGAAATGATCGAACGCACTCTCCAGCTTTCAGGTTCGATGAAGCCAGAGGAGGTTCGCGACAACCGCCGCAAGAGCCTCGCGGCGGAGCGCACGAATCTGCAAGCCTTGCTAACCGAGATCCAATCGACGCGGTCAAATCTAAATGTCAATCTCCAAAAGTCCGAGATTATGGTCGAAAAACTCCGCACCAAGCTCGAGAAGGACATCGATGATTCTTTCCTCAAGGATGAGGAACCTGAGGATTAGCCGCTAGACCTGCGAAATACCGCGCAAGAACATACAACTCCGTGCGTTCCTTTAAACGTCAAAGTAGCGTAAACAATTTGCGCGAAGAAAATCATTTGGGGAGATAACCATGACGTTTAGATCTATTGCCGCAATACTCTGCATCGTATTTGCAGGTTTTTCTTTTTCGCTCACTGCCAATGCGCAAGGCGTGATCATCCCGA
>DAIRVI010000006.1:42115-72149 GCA_036802885.1 Pyrinomonadaceae bacterium | reverse complement strand
ACCAGGTTCCATCACGATAAACCGCCGCGTCGGTTTTGCCGTCGCCGTCGTAGTCGGCAGGCGCGGGCGTGTCCGCAGCAACGCCGAACTGAAATGCGGTAAAGCTGCCTTGTGAACGAAGCAAATACCACACTCCGTCGCGATAAACCGTCTGGTCCGCTTTGCCGTCGCCGTCATAATCTCCGACAACCGGCCTGTCCGCTGCCAGCCCGAAATTGACGACCGAATACCCAAGCGTTGAGCGGTTCAGATGCCATTCGCCGTCACGATAGACGGCCTGATCGGTGCGTCCGTCGCCGTCGTAATCAGCCGCGACAGGCTTATCGGTTGCAAGTCCGAACTGAATCGCGCCAGCCTGATTATTTGTTAAATCGAACGTCCACCAGGTTCCGCTTCGATAAACTGCGAGTTCGTCGCGCCCGTCACCTGTATAGTCGCCGGGCACCGGAATATCGCTCGCTAGACCGAACGGAACCGCAACGACGGTGCTGTTCGAGCTGTTGATTCGCCACCACGTCCCGTCGCGATAAACCGCGATGTCTGTTTTACCGTCGCCGTCGTAATCGGCGGGCGTGATCCGGTCGGTTGACAGTCCAAACTGCGTGGCGGCAAATCCGTTGGTGGATTGATTGAGATACCAAACTCTATCGCTTGGACGAAAGACGGAAACATCGGCGCGGCGGTCGCCGTCAAAATCGAATGGTGTCGAAGGTGGGGCGAGCAAGATACGGGCGATCGCAAACTGGGAAATATATCCATTCCCCGATCCTCCGACGACCACCGCGCGACCTCGGCTGTCGATAGCCATTCCATATGCATCGTCTTGTGAGTTGTTGAAATCGACCGCCGCGATACCATCGCCACCGCCGAACGTTGGGTCGAGCGACCCGTTTGCATTGAATCGGACGAGAGCAAAGTCAAGGGAGTTGTTGTTTTCGTTTGTGGAGGCTACGATCTTATCATCGTTCTGAATTGCCACCGATCCCAACGAATACATCGGACTTGTGCCGATCGGCGCACTCACTACTCCGCCTGTTCCAAACGTTGTATCGAGGGAGCCATTCTGGTTGTAACGTGCCAGGGTAAGTTTCCAATCTGAGGTCTGGCTTTGACCGGCCACAATGATCTTTCCATCGGTTTGTAACGCGATGGATTGTGTCGCCGCAGAACCGTTTACCGGCGTTATTACAATCCCGCCAGAGCCGAACGTGGTATCGAGCGTCCCATTCGTATTGCAGCGGAATGCTCCAAAGCCACCATTAGCCGGAGCGAACTCGGTTAAAATTTTGCCATCGGGCTGGATCACACTTTCAATACGGTTGTACGGATAGTGAATGGTTGACACTCCTGGCTGACAGGGGCCAAAGGTCGTATCAAACGATCCATCCGCGTTAAGACGGAAAACGTTAGCAGCTTGCGCGATGAGTATCTTTCCGTCGGGAAGCGTCGCTAGTACGCTGGGAAGGAAACCCGCCAAAATCCCGTTTGTGCCAAACGACGCGTCGAGTGAGCCGTTCGGATTAAGGCGGAGGATTTCTCCATTTACCTCTCCGTCATTATTTCTGATGGCGACGACGATTTTTCCGTCGGGCTGAATAGCGACATCCATGGCGATCCCGTAGCGGTCAACAACCACTCTTCCGGTACCGCCAAACGTCGTGTCTGGCGATCCGTCGATGTTGTATCGGGCGACGGCGATTGAAGTGCCTTGAGTTCCTCCCAGAGCAACGCCAACTGCCACTATCTTTCCGTCCGGCTGAATGGCGACATCATATGACGCATAACCCGAGCCGTCGATTACCTTCCCACCGATTCCAAAGGTCGGATCGAGATCACCCGGCGCGGCTGTTCCAATCGTCGCGCCGAAAATTATGAGCGCGAAAACCGAGAAAACGGGAGTCGAAATTTTGTTTCTGATTTTGGTTTTCATAATTTCACCTCCATTGTTACGGCAAAAAAGCCGCCGGAATGGGCTTGTCGTTTGGCAAACCGAATTGAGTGACTGCCAGGCCGCTTGTGCTTTGCAGCAGGTACCAAGTACCGTTTCGAAAAACCGCCGCGTCCGTTTTGCCGTCGCCGTCGTAGTCATCGGGTGCGGGAATATCGGTCGCCAGTCCAAACTGAAACGCTGCGAATCCATTTGTGCTCTGCAGCAGATACCAGATCCCGTCGCGATACACCGCCAAATCCGTCTTGCCGTCGCCGTCGTAATCCGCCGGAACGGGTTTGTCCGTCGCCAGCCCGAAATTTGCAACCGCATAACCGTGTGTTGATTGATTCAAATGCCATTCGCCGTCGCCGCGATAAACCGCCTGATCGACGCGTCCGTCGCCGTCGTAATCAGCCGGTATAGGCTTGTCGGTCGCAACACCGAATTGCACGACGCTCACCTGCTCGTTCGCGCTATTGCGTATCCACCATGTGCCGTTGCGATAGACGGCGAGATCATCACGCCCATCGCCGTTGTAATCCGCCGGAACGGGAATGTCATTCGGCAGTCCGAATTGAAGTGCCCCGACATTAAAATAACCGCCGTTGAAGTTGAATAGCAGCCACCAGGTTCCATCGCGGAATACGGCAAAGTCGGTAAACAGATCACCATTAAAATTAAGGGGCGTAATTTTGTCGGTCGAAAGCCCGTACGGCACGGCAGAAAAACCCTGCAACGAGCGATTGAGATACCAGGTCCTATCCAACGGGCGAAAGACCGAAATATCTGCTCTGCCGTCGCCGTCAAAATCAAACCTCGGTTTCGCCGACAATACTACGGGTGAGATCGTAACATCCTGTATTCGTATCGTATAGCCGCCTGCGCCGTTAGCTCCGCTGACGGCCGAGTCGACAAACAGGTGAAGAGGAGCTCCGAACCAAAACGGACTCAAATTAAGATTAATGGTTTCGGTGCCGCCCGATGTAGGATTATAAAACAGACCGTTGTATGAGAAATTGTTCGTCCCAGTCGGACATTGACTCGCTAATCCGTAGTCATTCAAAACATAGATTGCCGGGTCATAGCCCGGGGAGGTTGCGGTGACCTGTATCTGCGGGTTTGGGCCCCTTGCCGTAACCCGGAATGTGTAAACTTGGTCGGGTCCTGGCGTACCCCAAGAGCTATAACCACAAAAGTAGCAGTAAAACCCATCAACCGTATTATTCGCACCGGTCGTGTCCCCAGAATCGGTATATGGTGCCGCGGCGGTGTAGGTTCCCGCCGGAATCGCGCGGCCGGGACAGTTGTCGTTGCCGGCGAATGCTGTAACGAGGTCAAAATTTCCTCTCTGATGCGGCAGACGAAATTTGCTCTGCCGCCGGAGAAAGTCGGGCTTGGTGTTGCAACTGGCCATCTTTTCTCTAATCCGTGCGGTGCGCTCGGTGACATCAAGTTGCGGTTTTTCGACATCTTCGGTACGTGCATCCTGCGCCTGCGAAGCGAAAATTGCTGGCAAGGCCGCAAACACCGAGAAATAGCCGAGCTTCTTCCGCCACGACGTTAGCCACTCGGCGAACGTGTCGCGACTTGAAGCGGCGTTGCCGAGAATAATGTGACGTTTTGAGTTTTGAGTTACTATTTTCATTTTATTTCTCCTTTTGATTACGGCAGATAGGCCGCCTGGATTGGCTTGTCGCCGGCCAGGCCGAATTGTTGGACCGAAAGTCCGCTCGTGCTTTGCAAGATCCACCACGTGCCGTTGCGGTAGATGGCCGCGTCCGTTTTGCCGTCGCCGTCGTAGTCATCGGGCACGGGAATGTCACCGGCAATGCCGAACTGAAGCGCTGCGAATCCATTCGTGCTCTGCAGCAGATACCACACTCCGTCACGATACACGGCCAAATCTGTCTTGCCGTCGCCGTCGTAATCCGCCGGAACGGGTTTGTCCGTCGCAAGCCCGAAATTTGCAACCGCATAGCCCAGACTCGAACGGTTCAGGTGCCACTCACCATTGCCGCGATAAACGGCCTGATCGACGCGACCATCGCCGTCGTAGTCGGCGGGAACAGGTTTGTCGCCCGCAAGTCCAAATTGCACGGCGCTGATCTGATTGTTGTAGAGATCGAGCATCCACCACGTTCCGTTGCGATAAACAGCTAGATCATCGTATCCATCGCCGCTGTAATCCGCCGGAACGGGAATGTCGGTCGGCAGTCCGAACTGAACTTGGCCCCTATAATACTGGTTGCCGTAGTTGTTTAGCAGCCACCAGGTTCCATCGCGGAATACGGCAAAGTCGGTCCTTCGGTCACCATCAAAATTAAGAGGCGCAATTTTGTCGGTCGAAAGCCCATACGACCGGGCAGAAAAACCCGCCGTCGAACGATTCAGATACCAGGTTCCGTTCGATGGTCGAAAGACTGAAACATCTGCTCTGCCGTCGCCGTCAAAGTCATACTTCGGTTTCGACAATACTAAGGGTGCGATTGTTACATCCTGTATTCGTATCGTATAGCCGCCTGAGCCGTTAGCTCCGCTCAAGGTTGAATCGACGAACAGGTGAAGAGGAGCACCGAACCAAAACGGATGCAAATTAAATTGAATGGTTTCGGTGCCGCCTAAAGTAGGGTTATATAACCCTTCAATCCAGTTGTCCACAAAAAGGTCTGTTCCGCTCGGACATTGACCATAGTTTCCGTCTTCATACAAAAGATAGATTGCCGGATCATAGCCGGCGGAGGTTGCGGTGACCTGTATCTGCGGGTTTGGACCTGTAGCCGTAACCCTAAATGTGTAAATCTGGTCGGGACCCGGCGTACTGATAGTGCAATAGTAGCAGTAAAGCAAATCAACCGTATTATTCGCACCGGTCGTGTCGCCGGAGTCAGTATAGGGTGCAGCGGCGGTATAGGTTCCCGCCGGAATTGAGCGGCCCGGACAGTCGTCGTTTCCTGCAAATTCGGTGACAAGGTTTAGGCCACCCTGTTGATGAGGCAGACGAAAGTTGCTTTGGCGTTTTAGAAAATCCGGTTTGCTGCTACATCTCTTCAACCTCTCGGTAAATCTGGCTGTTCGCTCTACAAAATCAAGCTGCGGTTTTTCGACGTCTTCGGCACGTACATCCTGGGCCTGCGAAGCGAAAATTGCTGGCAAGGCCGCAAACACCGAGAAATAGCCGAGCTTCTTCCGCCACGACGTTAGCCACTCGGCAAGCGCGTCCCGGCTTGGCGACGATCCGCCGTTTCCAAGAACATTAAGACGATTTGAGTTTTGTGTTACTGTTTTCATTTCTTTTCTCCTTTTGATTACGGCAAATACGCCGCAGGAACCGGCTTGTCACTAGTCAAGCCAAAGTACTGGTAACTCACTGCTCCGTTCAAACTTTGCAGGATGTACCAAACCCCGTTGCGATAGACAGCAATATCAGTTTTGCCGTCGCCGTCGTAATCGGCTGGTGCGGGAATGTCCGTTGACAGACCGAATGGTAGCGAGTAATAGCTGAGATCTTCGCTGCGTAAAACAAACCATTCGCCGGTCGAGGGCCGCCAAACTGCTACGTCCTTCAGACCATCGCCCGTATAATCGCCCGGCACGGGTTTATCGGTTGAGATTCCGAATTGGAAAGCCACATCTCCCGAAGAACTTCTCCGCAACCACCAAACGCCGGTCGAGGGACGATAAACGGCGATGTCGGTTTTGTCGTCACCGTCAAAATCGCCCGTCAGAGGCAGATCTCCGGCTTGTCCGAATATGCCGCTGAGATTTTCCCCGACATACCATTTACTTTCAGACGGACGGAAAACCCCAACTTCGGCGCGGCCGTCACCGTCGTAATCGCCCGACACGGGGATATCGCCTGTAATGCCCCAAGCTTCGGTTCTTATCGTGTTGTTAGAACTTTGCAGAATGTGAAAATCGGGAGCATTTACCGGAGAATCAACCGGACGGAACACAGCAAGATCGGTTTTGCCGTCGCCGTCGTAATCGGCGGGAACGATTTTGTCCGAACTCAAACCAAACTGCGTGGCGGTAAAGCCCTGGGTCGAGCGATTCAGATACCAAACGCTGTCCGTCGGGCGAAAGACTGAAACATCCGAACGTCCGTCTCCGTCAAAGTCAAACTTCTTTCTCTCCGACAAAGCGGGTGCAATAGTTACGTCCTGTATTCTGATCGTATAGGAACCTGAGCTTCGAGCATCGGTATACTCCGAGTCTATAAACAGGTAAAGACGACGATTCAATGGAGCATTACTCAAGTTAATATTCTCTGTGCTTCCTGTAGAATGGGGAGTTAACCAATAAAGGTCGTATCCAAAATTGTTCGTCCCGCTCGGACACCCCGGACTGATATTGCTGTCCAAAAGATAAATCAACGGGTCGTAGGTGCCGGAGGTTGCAGTGACCTGTATCTGCGGATTTGCACCGCGAGCACTAAGCGTGAATGTGTAAATTTGGTCGGGCCCCGCTGCACCGGAAGAGTAATAACAATAGTAACCGCCACAAATCACACTGACCGTGTCATTGGCACCCGTCGTGTCGCCGGAGTCAATATAAGGCGCAGCGGCAGTATAAGTTCCCAGCGGGATGGCGCGACCCGGACAGTCGTCGTTGCCGCCAAGCAGGCTCAGGATGTCGAAGCTACCTTTTTGATGGGGCAGGCGATATTCGCTCTGGCGTTTTAGAAAATCCGGTTTGCTGCCGCAGCTATTAAGCCTGTCAGGGAATTTTGCCGTCGGTCCGGCGACGCTCGGTTGCGGCTGTTTCACCTCGTCGGCCCGCGCTTCTGTTGCGTGCGAGGCGAAGATCGCGGGCAAGGCCGCAAACACCGAAAAATAGCCGAGCTTCTTCCGCCACGACGTTAGCCACTCGGCAAGCGCGTCCCGGCTTGGCAACGATCCGCCGTTTACGAGAATGTGATGAAGTTTTGAGTTTTGTTTTATTACTTTCATTCTTTTCTCCTTTAATGAAATTGATTAAAGACCTATCCGGCTAAAGTCCGTTGCCGGATAATATCTGGCTAAGCTACGGATTCGCTCTTTTTGCGTGTCGCTGAGACCGGATTTTCCGCGTCCGGCAACTCCTTTGTTAAAGCGTATTCTTCTCCCTTCGGATTCGATCTCCCGAATCCTCTGCTCGACACCGCGTAGCGCGGCTCCGAGGCCATAGAATTCGAGAACTTTCAGAACGCTCGTCGTCTTGTCGGCGATCAACTCCTCGTAAGTCAGCCATTGAACGTCGATGCGCCCTTGTTTCTCAGCTAATGCCCACGACGCGAAGAACTGAAAATACCAGGGCACTAGATTGTCGATCACGAGGTCGATCTTTGTTTCGGCGTCGAGGGACGGCCAATCTTCGCGATAAAACGAATTCTTAAACGCGCCTTTGTCATAAAAATCGAGCAGGCTCACGACCGCGTCAAAGATGTTGCGGACCAGCACGACGGGCTTTATGCCAAACGCCTGCATCAGGTGAATGTTTGCATCCGACGCGCGGGCGTGCTGCTGCGTAACGGTGTCGAGATGTGCCGTCTCTTGCAGCGTGGGCAGGTAAAGCTCCTGCTCGAACTGACCCGGCGACGCGACCATGAACGCATCCGCGTAGCCGCTCAGATTAAGAAGCAGGTTCTTGAGAAATGTCGAGCCGCTCTTAGGCGCACAGGCAATAAAAATATGCCGTCCGAGCTGTTCCGGCGTTATTTCGCTTGTAAAATCTGCAAGCACGGCCGGCTGCCGTGCGGCAAGCAGCGAATTAGTCAGATTCACCTGGAAACCGGGGCCGCGATAGATGTCGATAGCTTTGCGGCAGCAGACGAGGCTCTCGTCCGCCCGGCCGTTTTGCAATAACGCGATCGATAGACCCTGAAACTCACCGGCAAATTTCTTTAAAAATGTGCTGTCTGCGGCCATCTCGCCTTTGATCTCGAGCCGTAGGGCCGCACTCAAAAAATCCAGCGCTGTCTGTGTGTCACCGCTTTTCAAACGCTTTTCGATCAGCATCTTGTAGCTGAGCAATAGGTTGTGAACCAAATGATCGTAAAAAGGCTGGTCAACGGTGAGCTTTTGCAGAGCACTCTGAAAAAACGTAACGGCCATCTCGGCGCTTTCACTCTTTAGTGCCTGCGCCCCAAGATCAACCTCTTGCTGCAAAACGCTGTAGAGATTTGTACTTCCGTTGGGTGCGTCGATTGTTTGTACTGCTTGTCGCATAACTAAATACCTCGTGTGTCTGATAGAAGGCGTACCTTCGTGATATCGTATCTGCCCACCTTATTTAGTTTCTTGCCGCGTAAGTGTTGGCGGCAAGAAATCCCTGAGAACGCAAATACTCAATAATCGACTGAGCGTTTTCACTTGCCTTTCGATCAACCGTCACCACTTTGATCTCGGCGGATTCGGGAATTTCGTAAACGTCGTCGATACCGGTAAAGTGCTCGATTTCACCGCGGCGTGCTTTTGCGTACATTCCCTTTGCATCTCGGCTTTCACAAACCTCCAAAGGTGTGTCAACAAATATCTCGACAAAGTGCTCGTCTTGGAACATCGACCGAACCTGATTGCGGCTTTGCCTATACGGACTTACAGCTGCGCAAATTGCGATGCCGCCGTGCCTTACGATCTCCGACGCCACAAAACCGATTCTATTGATATTGATGTCACGATCCTCTTTTGAAAATCCGAGGCCTTTCGACAAATGCGTCCGAACGACATCGCCGTCAAGCAAGGTACTCTGCCGGCCCTCTTCCAGAAGCAAGTTCGTAACGATCTCTGCGGTCGTCGATTTTCCGGATCCGCTCAGACCGGTAAACCAAAGGCAAACGCCCTGGCTATGACGCGGCGGGTAGGCGTTCGTGAGTATCTTTGCCACTTCCTTTCGCGTAAACCATTCGGGTAGTGGCTTGCCTCTGCTAAGAAAATCCTCACGGATGCGAGTGCCGGAGAGCGAGAAACTTTTCTTGCCCGGCGAGAACTTATCTATCTCTTCGTACCGCCGCTCGTCAGGCAGATAGGCAAATTCTTGAAATGCAATTATCTTTACGCCGATTTCGCCGCTCAGCTCGAGGGCAAGCTTTTGGGCCGCTAAGGGCGCGTAGAAGGGCTTGCCGTTTGCCCGCCCACCGGGACTCGCATGATCACGCCCGACAATCAGATGATTGGCTCCGTAGTTTCGGCGAATGATGGCGTGCCAAACGGCTTCCCGAGGCCCGGCCATCCGCATGGCCAGCGGCAGCAGTGCCAAGAGAACCCTATTTTTTGGGTATGCGAGGCCGGCGACCGCTTGATAAGTTCGAACTCTTGTATGGCGATCGACGTCGCCCTCTTTTGTCAGACCGACTACCGGATGCAGAAGGAGCGTCCCGTCGATCATTTCGATCGCTTTTTGCGTCATCAACTCATGCGCACGATGGATAGGGTTGCGTGTTTGAAATGCGACGACATTTTCGCGCCCCATCGTGGCGAGACGCTCACGAGTTTGTTTCGGTGTTAGCCTAAGGTCCTGAAAATCGTGATATTCAGGCAGCTTCAAAACTCGTAACTCGCCCGACAGATTGAACCTGCCCCATTTTTGCATTTCGGCCACAAGGGGATGACGTGGGTCCGTTGTTCCGGCTACAGCAACGGCAAACCTTTCCCGATCCCACTCGTAGATCTCGGCAATATTCATTATGGCCAAAAGATCATTTTTTGAATCGCGCAGGGCGATATCGCCGCCGATCTTCAAGTTTGTGGGGTCATCGGTTGATAGAGTGATCGGGATCGGAAATAGCGTCCCGTCCGATAGCCTCATCTCATCCAGCACGTTGTTGTAATCGCATTCCGACATAAAGCCGCGGAGCGGAGAAAACGCCCCGTTCGATAACATTTCAAGGTCGCAGGTTTCCCTCCCGGTGAGCTGAACGGAATGTAAGCCGACAGCGTATGCGAATAGCCCATCCCGTTCGTCGGGAGCGACCGACAAACCGACGAGAGTTCCGTTGTAAGGTGAAATAAGCATAGTTGTTTCCTTCATTCGGGCGTCGACGAGACCCTCGCCAACTCAGTCCCTCGTCCTAGATGCGGCGATACTCACACAATTAAGAACATTCGTACAAACCCAGGCACGTGTCGGTTACAGTTTGAGGCGCGAAATCGCACCGCCTTCTCACGTCCCAAACCGCAACTGAGCGACAATTGACTACTGCAGAAATTGCGCCACATGAAGGGTCGCGCACGGGTTTGACATCGTACATCCGCCGGTGAATGTCGTAAGCTGTAATGCTAAAATGGCCGGATCCGAGCTTGCTGGTCCGTGCGAGCGAATGGCCATATGGATCGTCGCAGCTTTTGCATCTACAATGCCGGGCGACGGATTCGGCATATTCGGAAACATCGGGTTTAAATAAAATCCGGTGTTATCGCCTTCCGCGAGGTAACCGCTAAAATCAGCTCTGCCGCCTGCGCCGACAATTGTTCCGCCGCCAAATTGCAGCGAGCCGTTGACCAGGGGGTTATTCAAATCTGGCGGGGTGCAGCCCGGCGTAGCACAAAACTCCGGTTTGTTATAAATAGCCCACCAGAGCGTTGCTACATGACCTGGCGTGAGTCCCGACGTCGAAATTTCACCAAGTACGCCGACGTTGTTTCTTGCAAGCGATGCGCCGGCCTGCGGAACTACCGCTCCGGTAGCTATCACATGGACCTGTGTGATTGCGGTTCGGACATTGCCGCTGGTTTCCTTTTGCGCGATTGCGTGAGTGGCGAGTGCGAGCGTTAGAAGCGTTGCACAAAACACGATAGTTGTTAAACGACCAAAAATTGACTTTTTCATATTTATCTCCTATTTTTTGAGGGAAATTTTCCTCTCTACTTGTTAGCGCGACAGTTTGTGAAAACAGAGGTCAAAATAATTTGAAAAAAATTGACCTTTCGGCGAAATGAGCGGAATTTTGAAATGTTCTGGGTGATTTTATGGCTTCGGCTGCAGAAGGGCTTACCTGCAACCGAAGCGTCCTGGGAGAGTTTAATTATCCGTTTGCGAAATTTGGCTTCTTGTTTGAGGCTTCAAAAGTTAAGCGTTTCGAGAGCGGTTGTGTTCTTCTTTTTCGTGAGTAAATCTGTTCTCATATTCAAATTGCCGTTAATTTTCTGACCCTCGTCATTGTCGAAAATTCCCGTTCCGCCCGTTCCCTGCAGCTCTAAACCGGTTTGTTTGCCGATGACCTCGCCTTTTTTGTTGATGATTTCTTGAATATCGCCGGACAGCACTTCTCCGTACAATGTCCCGACATGAACGCTGTCGCGGAATACCGCAACCGACCACGTGCCACTGGTAACGCCGACGCCTTTAAACATCTCGCGGGAGTTGATCATAATGGTCATGTAACGCGACTCGACCTCGCCCCGGCTGGTCAGCACATAAGTAGTGCCGTATTGGAATCCGCTCACCGGATCCTGATTTCCCGCAGACGTTTCGACTCCGTCGTAGATAGACTCCTTACAAAGATTGGCCTCGATTTTGTCTTGAGCCGTAACCGCGGCGGTCATCAAACCTGCAGAGCAAACTATCATCATCGCCATTGCTATAATTTGGTTTTTCATTTTCTTATCTCCTTTTTCTTCCATTTTTTGAAGAGTAATTTTTTTGCTCTCTACTTGTTAACGCGACGGATCGCAAATAGTGAGGTCAAATTAGGCCGAAAAAAGTTGACCTTTCGGCGAAATGAGCGTATTTTCGTGTTTTAACACAATTCCTTTATTGAAAGACGATTTCATTCTCGAAATAGGTGTCAGTTGGCAATGGAGAAACTTCCGGCACAAGAGATAACCAAGATGCTTCGCGATTGGAGCGATTTGCACGGCGACGTTTCCGGGGACACTTTGCTCAAGATCGTGTATGACGAATTGCACCGGCAGGCGCATCGTTACCTGCGGAGAGAGCGCGTCGGGCACACACTGCAAACCACCGCGTTGGTTCACGAGGCCTATTTGAAATTGGTTGAACAAAAATCGGTGGCGTGGGAAAGCCGTTCGCACTTCTTCGGCGTTGCTTCTACGATGATGCGGCGGATTTTGATTGATTATGCACGATCGCGGCACCGTGAAAAGCGCGGTGGCGTGAACAGCGATTTGCCGCTTGAAAATGCTCTTACGATAGCCGTCAGCGACACGGACTTTGATCTGCTTGCTTTGGATGAGGCCTTGACCCGACTCGCCAAAAAGGACAAGCATCTCACAAAGGTCGTCGAACTCAGGTTTTTTAGCGGGCTCGACGTGGCAGCGACGGCAAATGTAATGGGCATTTCCGAATCGACGGTCAAACGCGATTGGTCAATGGCAAAGGCCTGGTTGCATCGGGAATTAACACGGAAAAATCATTAGCAGTAGCAGTTGGCGGCAAATTTGGTTGGCGAGCGGCAACGCCCGAACGACTAACTAAAACCAAATGGCTGACGAAAAATGGCATAAGGTAAGAGAAATATTTGATGCGGCCTTGCACCGCAAGCCCGAAGAACGCCGGGAATTTATCCGCGAAGCCTGCCGTGATGATGAAGTTCTGCTCGCCGAGGTCGAATCGCTTTTGACATCGCTCGACAGTGCCGAGAATTTTATGGAAACTCCAGCCGTGGCCGAAGTTGCCGACGCGTTTGGAGGCAATGGCAAGAAACTCGAAAAAGGAAATGTTATAGGACATTACGAGATCGTCGAACCGATCGGCACAGGCGGAATGGGCGAGGTCTATCTTGCCAAAGACCAAATCCTCGACCGTCAGGTTGCCGTCAAAATCCTTAACGAAGAGCTCAGCAGTGACGAAGCGAATCTCAGTCGTTTTATTCGGGAAGCCCAGGCCGCTTCCGCCCTGAACCACCCCAACATTCTGGTCATTCACGAGATCGGTGCATGCGAAGATGCACATTTCATTGTCAGCGAATATATCGCCGGCAAGACTTTGCGCGAGGTTCTCAAAGAAAAAACTTTGAATGTGTCAGAAGTTTTGGACGTCTCGATCCAGATCGCCACTGCACTCGGGGCTGCACACGAAGCTCGTCTCATCCACCGTGACATAAAGCCGGAAAACATAATGATTCGCCCAGACGGTTTTGTTAAGGTTTTGGACTTTGGTCTGGCAAAACTGGTCGAGCACAAGAACAAATCGATTCTCGGATTGAATGAATCAGCTCTTGAACAAAATCATACGGCAAAGGGCATCATAATGGGAACGGTGAATTATATGTCGCCGGAACAAGCCAAGGGCGAAGACGTTGATGAACGCACGGACGTTTTCAGCCTCGGAACCGTTATCTTCGAGATGATTGCCGGGCAAACGCCGTTTGCAGGCGATTCTGTTTCGGATACTTTTGCCAATCTGATAAACGCCGAGCCGCAGCCGCTCATCCATTTTCGCACTGATTTGCCGGATGACTTGCAACGCATCGTTTCCAAGATGCTCCGTAAGAACAAAGATGCACGCTTTCAGACGATGAAAGGACTGCTCGCCGATCTGAAGGATTTGAAAGAAAATTTAACGTTTGATGAAAAATTGGAACGGTCCGGGTCTCTTGGCGCTTATCCTACCCAATCGATGAAAACGACTACGAACGACGCTGTTTTCCATATTACCGACCGACTTCCGAGTTTCTCCATCCGCAAGGCCGCCCCGGTGGGAATAATAATCGTACTGGCAGCAGCAGTTTTCTTTGGTGTCAGACTTTGGCAGACTCGATCGCCAGCATCGGTACCTGGTCAGGTGTCCGAGAAACGATTAACCGTAGAAGGAGGAGCAACGCGGGCAGTGATCTCGCAGGATGGACGTTATGCCGCTGTCGCGCAAAACGGGGCGGTGAGACTGTTTGATCTTCAAAATGGTAGTGAACGGATATTGGTGCCGGCATCTAAGGATATTCGAATTACGACGATCGCATTTCGTCCCGATGGTGCAGTCATTTATTTTGGGAGCAGGCAGATGGCCGGCACGGTTGCATCCCTATTTAGCGTACCAGTCGACGGAGGTGAGCCGGTAAAAATACTTGACGACATTTACGGCGCGGTATCATTCTCACCTGATAACAAGAAGGTTGCTTTTGTTCGCCGATATCCTGAATTGAACGAGTTCGCTTTACTCAATGCCGACGCAGACGGCTCAAATATTAATAAACTCGCCTCGAGCCGACTGCCGAATCGCTTCGACGGCACATTGGCATGGTCACCAGACGGAAGCAAAATCGCGTGCGTAACAGTAAGTGTTGAAGGTGGATTTCATTACACCATCGCGAAGGTGGACGCTTCAACCGGTTCGGTCGATTTTGTCCCCGACAAGCGTTGGACAAATATCAATTCCATTGTTTGGCTTGCCGATTCGCAGCGCGTCCTCTTGGCCGGCCAGGATGAGAAATCGGTGAACTTGCAGGTTTGGCGGTTTGACACCAACACAGGCGAGTCGAGCCGGATAACAAATGATCTTTTCCTATACGAATCGATAAGCGGGACGCCGGATGGACGGTCAATTGTAGCCGTAAAGGTCCGGCAAAGTTCCCATGTTTGGATGCTCGGCGATCAGCAAATTCAGCTAACAGGCGGCTTTGACAATTACGATGGGGTAAGTGGTTTGTCGTGGTCGACGGACGGCAACATTTTTTACCACTCACGCGCAAACGGACGCGACGCAATATGGCGAATGCAGATAGATGGCAGCCAAGCGACCGAGATCACGCCCGACACGGCCGGCGGCTTTGCCGTTTCCCCAGACGGACGACTGCTGGTCTTTCAGGCGAAACAGTCGGAAGATCACCTCGGGCTTCAATTGATGAATCTTTTAGATGGCTCGCAGCGGTCATTAACAGAGAGCGTGACCGCCATGGCCCCGGCTTTCTTTCCGGACGGCAAGAGGCTGGTGTTCGGCCTTTACGACAAGAAACTTGAGATCTTCGAAGTTTCGGTGAATAAAGGCCAGCCGAAGGTCCTCAACGACGAATACCGCGCCGCAATGGAGCCAATAGTTTCTCCGTCCGGACGATTTATTGCATTTGTGTTTAACCGGACACAGCAGGGGAAGACAGAAGACGGCATTGCCGTCGTTGCCGATGAGAGTAAACAGATCGTTTCGAGCCATCCGGTAAAAGTAACCACCGGGAGTCGCTACGAAGAACCCGCAATCCAGTGGTCAGCCGATGAATCCGCGATCTACTTTATTCAGATCGATAATTCTGTCTCAAACATAATGAAGCTAAAGCTATCGGACGGAACGGTATCGAAAGTCACAAATTTTGCCGACGGCCGAATTTTTAACTTTGCAGTAGAACCCGGCGGTAAACGAATGCTCATCGCTCGCGGACTTGTCGAACGCGACGCTACACTGCTACAGCTCGACCAACCGATGTAACGCCAAGATCGTCCCGATGCTCTCGAACCGCTCATTAACCGGATCAAACCACTTATCGAACCAAACTAAAACGGTATTCGCGGCACTTTTACTTTTTGCTGGATCTTGCCTTTAGCGGCATCGACGACGACTTTGCCCGAAAGAATGTTATCGAGCCGCGCGGCAAGTGTTGGGTCGATCTTTCTGAGGCGGTCGTTTACCTTTTTCGCCTCTTTTTTGTTGCCGCTTGCAAAATACGCCTCGCCGAGATTGTATAGGCCGAACGTGCTGCGGCCGTCTAGATCGACCGCCTGCTTGAAAGTCGCGATCGCATTCGTGAGATCGCCGAGCCCGCGGTAGCCGAGCCCGAGTTGATTTGTCGCAATTACCCAATTGCTGTGCAGCCCCAAAGCCGTTTGGAGAACGCTGACCGCCAATTGGAATTCGCCAAGAGCGTTGTGCGTCGAGCCGAGGTTGAGATACGCAGCGTCGAGTCGCGGGTCCTGCTGGGTTGCGGTTTGCAGATATGTTCTGGCAAGCGCGTAATTTGCTTTTGCATCCGTGTCGTTTTTGGCCGTGGTCTGGACATACGCCGCGTTGTAATAACCCCAGCCTAAATTATTGTTATCGATGGCCGTCGGGCTCAAATCTTTTGCGGTCGTCAGTCTCGCAACGGCTTTTTCCCATTCACTAGTTTTGCCAAGACAATAGCCCCATTCGCTGTAAAGATCGGCGTTCTTTATCCCAACAGCGGCGAGCTTATATTCTGCGTTGGCGTCCGCAAAACGCTCTTGCTGGCGGTAGGTGCTCGCGAGATTAGCGTGTGCCTGTGCATTGCCGCTGTCGTATTTGATCGTTTCCTGATAAGCGTTGGCAGCCTCGGTATAGTCGCCCTTATTGTAATACGCAACGCCGAGGTCGAACGCCGCTGGTGCGAAAGACGGCTCGATTTCGAGCGTGGTTTTGTACGATGCGATCGCGTCGTCGGATCGGCCTAGACGATCCAAGATCTGCCCGCGATAATACTGGGCCTCGGCAAAGCGTCCGTCGAGAGCGAGCGTGCTTTCAAATGCAGAAAGCGCCTCGTTATTCTGGTTTTGCTTGAACAGGATCAGTCCGCGCAAAAATCGCGAATCCACGGTATCTACGCCCGCCGCATCCGACTTTCGCAGGTAGCTTTCAGCCTTGGCGATCTCGCCGGATTCAATTGCTGCAAGGCCGAGCGGAGTATAAAGCGTTGTGTATTCAGGATTTATCGCAACTGCTTTCTCGTAATTGGCGATCGCTTTATCCTTTTTTCCATTTGCGTCATAGATAGCGCCGAGCTTGGCGTAGGCAACGTCGTTTTGCTTGTCGAGCCTGACCGCCTCGTCGAAATAGACGATCGCAGCCTCGTTGTTTTTGTCGCCAGCGACCTCAATGCCTTTGGCAGTCAGAGCATTGCTGAGGCCCTCGGACGCCCTTGTGTTTTTAGAGTTTTGAGCCAATGCGGCACGGTAATTTGTGATCGCGAGATCGGTTTGGTCCTTGTCGAGAAAACCATCCGCCTTGGCCGTCAGCATATTCGACATTGCGATCCTTCGATTTGCCGCTGCGATCGCTGCTCTTTTCCGGGCCGCTATGGCCGCCGCACGCCGCTTTTTGGCCGCAGCCGCGATCTGTGCATTGCTGCGCGACGATTTCACACCGCCATCGGCACCGGACGAAACACGTCCGCCACCAGCCAGCGTTATCCGGCCGCCGCCCGCTCTCGATTGCGGCTTCTTGCGTGACTCGCGAAACACAAATACGCTCGATCCGCCCGCAAGATCCTCGGTCGCCACTAGATCCTGGGCGTGCACGACATAGGGCTTAGGCAAAATGGAAAGGAAGATTGAAACTGATAATAGAAGTGCAAAAACTACTCGTGTGTGAAACATATTTCCCTCCCGAATTTTGGTCAACATTATACATCAACCGTCAAAATTCAAGACCAAAACCTCGCCCGTCGTCAAAAGCCAACAAATACCGGTTCGGGTTGCAGATCGACTCCGAATTTTGCATTGACTGCAATTTGAATTGCCTGCATCAGGGCACCCATCTCTTCCGCGGTGGCTCCACCGCGATTGATGAGGGCAAGCGTGTGGTTTGCCGAAATGCCCGCCCGGCCCATTGCAAAACCCTTGCTAAATCCCGCGTGTTCGATCAGCCACGCCGCCGGGAGCTTTACTTTGTCACCATATTTGAAAGACGGCAGATCCGCAAAACGGCTGCGAAGTTCCTGCAGCTTTTCGATCTCAATGACAGGATTTTTGAAGAATGAGCCTGCGCTTCGTGAATTCGGGTCGGCCGCGTCGATGACCATTGACTTGAGACGCCGTATCTGAAGAACTGCTTCGCGAACCTCACTGAGCGACGGCCGCCGATCGCCAAAGTATTCGACCAGATCTTTGTAGTCGCTCTTGGGCTCACCGCCGGGCTTTAATTCAAACATCACACTCAAAACAATGAACCGATCGCGATGTGTCGAATTGAAGATGCTTGTGCGATAGGTGAATCCGCATTCGGCGTTTGAAAGCGTGACTAACTCACTTGTATTGCGGTCAAAGCATTTGACGGAAACTATCGTCTCGGCGACCTCTTGCCCGTACGCACCGACATTCTGCACAGGCGTGCCGCCGACAAAGCCGGGAATACCGCTAAGGTTTTCGATGCCGGCAAATCCGTTCTTAACGCAATGTTCCACGAACCCATCCCAATCCACGCCGGCAGCGGCAACTAATTGCGGATTGAGGATTGCGGATTGCGGATTTGACGTGCTTACGTTTGTAATACCTTTTATGTTCACTTGGATGACGAGGCCGTCGAACCCGACGTCGGATACCAACACGTTGCTGCCGCCGCCGAGAATAAAGAGCTTTAGGTCGTTTTTCGAAGCAAATTCGACGGCTTCAACGACCTGTTCTTCGGATTCGGCGCGGACGAAGTATCGAGCCGTTCCGCCGATCATTAGGGTCGTGAGCGGTGCGAGACTTACATTTTCTCTGAGTTCGAGCTTGGTTTTCACTGGCGATTACAACGACAAAAAATAACAGACCCGCACATTTATTCAAGAGGGTCCGTATTGCAATTAGCGGTTTCCGGCTGGCTAGAGTTTCGCAAGTTTGGCCTCGCGATCAAGTTTTGCGGCATCATTAGGACTCAACGTTCTTAGGCGATCAATGATGGTTCGTACTTCCTTGCCGTTTTTGCGTTTTATCTCCGCGTAGCCAAGGCCCATCCAAACTGCTACGTTGTCAGGGTCTTTCTCGGCCGCCGAGCGAAACGTTTTTGCCGCGTTTTCGAAATCGTTTGTCTTAAAATAGGCAGTTCCGAGCGCGTATTTCGTAAAGACCCAATCCGGCCGTTTGCCGACAACTGATTTCAGCGATTCGATCGCCCCGCGAAAATCTCCCAGATCGATCTGAACAGCGCCAAGATTCTGCAACGCAAATTCCGCAGCTGGTGGGCCGGCGTTTACGGCCTTTTTCAGCTCGGCCATCGCCAATTCGAGGTTTGGACGGGCGGCGGCCAGATTCCTCGCCTCGGCGTCTGGATGCGCGGATCGAAAATACGCCCAACCAAGGTTAACGTGATCGACCGCATTATCGGTTAGATCGACCGCTTTTTGCAGCGCCTTGATGGCCGCTGACCATTTACATACGACCGCACGCTCGATATTAATGTCACATTGCTGGCCGATAGACAGTCCCACTTTGCTGAACAGATCGGCCGCTGTCGTCTTGTCATAATCCTTTATCCTCGTGAAGAATAAAGCAGCCAGATTGTAATTCGACTCGGCATCTTCAAACTTCCCGATCTTTCGGTAAGTGTCGGCCAATCCGGCGAGCGCTTCCCAATTATCGTTTTTAAGTTTCTTAGCGGTAGTAAATGCGACGAGCGCGTCCGGGTAGTTATTCGCCTCGTAAAATGCCTGGCCAAGGCCCAGCCATGCGTCGAAATAATTGGGTTTTAATGCGACGGCCCTTTGATAATCGGGTATCGCTTCGCTTGAACGGTTGAATTTGGCGAGCGATTCGCCGGAGTAATAAAACGCTTCTGCCAAGGTCGGATCGAGAGTTTTAGCTTTTTGAAAGGCTGCAAGCGCTTCGTCATTTCTGTTCTGTGACGCACGCACAAGACCGAGGAAAAATTGCGTTTCGGACGAGTTAGCAGCGAATGCCAGAGCCTTGGTCAGCAGCTGGTCGGCTTTTGCGATGTCACCCGCCTGATAATAGAGAATGCCGAGCGGAACATAGATCTCGGTCAGGCCGCGGTCGTTTTCAAGGGACTTTTCGTAGTTAGCGATCGCCTCTGAGAATTGGTCGAGATCTGCATAAACCTCGCCAAGGCCAAAATACGCAGCTGCGTTCTTTGGATCGTACTTGAGGGCTTCGAGAAAAACGGTTTTTGCGGCACCCGACTGATCCTTGACCAGCAGATCGTTGCCCTTAACTGAGAGAGCCTGGCTAAAGCCGGTTCTTGCAGTGATGTTTTTGGCATCTAGCTGGACTGCCTGATCGAAGTATTCGATGGCGTTTTCGTAGTCCGCCTTATCAAGGTAATATTCGCCAACACCTGCAAAGAGTTTAGAACCCTCGGCAGCGGGAAGCGTCTTGATATTCTTAGGCAGTTTATAGGGATCGAGGGCCTTTGCCCGGTTTATCCGCGGGCCGGCCTTAGCAAGCGTCTCATATTGCTTATTGATCCGCTTGATCGAATCAATGCGCTGAGTAGGAGTTCGGGTGCGCTTAACCGCGGGCGCCGCACGCTTTACAACGCGTGCCGAAGTTCGAAATACAAAAACGCTGGAGCTGCCTGTAATGCTGCTGACGGGCACCAGATCCTGTGCGCTGATAAATACCGGGGTCAGCCATATCACCCCAACTATAATCGCCGAGAGAGCAACCCGATATTTCCACATTTTAATGAACATTAATCTTTCTCGCGCCAGCTATAAAAAATCATGCATTTGATGCCCAGACAACACGAACGCGTTGACTCAAAAAACATTCTATCACCGCAAACACTCGGAGAATGAAGAAAAATTAGTGAGACAAACGGCGACACTCTTACGTTAAATTGCACTTTGAGATTTGCCGTCCCTTGCATTTCAACCTACTGGCTGACATTTCCGCCTCTGATCTTAAACATCAGCCTACGCATCGCACCGAACGGAAACCGCGTCGCGAACCTACGGTAATGATCGTTGTCCTTTAGAGAGTACAGATAGCTTTGATAGTTATCTCTGAGTCTCTCGGCAATTATTTCATGTTTGTGAAGCGGAAAGTCACCGATTTCGATCACAAACAGTATATGCGGCAATGCATATGCCCGGAAATTGAGATTATTCTCTTCCAAAAGGCTAATACATGCCGCAATGCCATTGTATGTTATCTGCGCGTCGTGAAAGATGATTGCACCGCTATCTCGTAGTACACTCAAACAAAACTTAAAGTCCGACACTACCGCGGCGTCCGTATGCTCGCCGTCAATAAAGCATAAGTCAATTTTGTCCTTGATGTCACCCGGATCGATAATTTTTGTATCGCCGTCAATGGTCGAAATCTTTGACGTATCGGCCACGACCGTCTGCAGCATCTCGATCATCCGCGCGGTCGAATTATTCTGATAGATCCAATCGTAACCTCGCGCATCGGGTTGTGAGAGCGGTCGTTTGTCTAACGAATAGATTCGTCTGCATTTCGGGTCCAGCAAGTGAGGCTGGATGCTGCCTCCTAGGTGCGACCCGATTTCAAGGTAGGTGTAATCGGGCGACAATTCGCGAACTGCAAGTTCGATTGCCAACAATGATCGTTTGTCATGATCGGTTGACTGGCTGTTGATCTTTTCAAACAACCCCAGATCGAGCTGGCCAATCGCTTTTTCGAAATCAGTCATAGAGTTGATGCAATGCTGACAATAGCACAACGATTAACGAAAAATCTTGGTGTAATCAGAAAATAAAACAAACGCTGATACAGGAAGGCAAAATCCACATACCAGCGTGAGACGTTAAGCCATGAAAAACCTATGGAATAAACGAATTCGGCACCGCAACGTCTGTCGATATTCCCCACTGTACGGCTCCGAAGCCCGATGTCGTCTGCTGCAGATACCAGATTCCTGTCGATGGACGGAACACCGCAATGTCCGTCTTGCCGTCGCCATCGTAATCCGCGGGTATCGGCCGGTCTTCCGCAAGACCAAACGTTGTTGTAATAATTGTGCCGTTCGAGCTGTTGTAGATGTACCAACCTCCCTCTGAAGGCCTGAAAACAGCCGTGTCGGTTTTGCCGTCGCCGTCATAATCGCCCGGGGCGGGACGATCGCCAGTCTGTCCCCAGTGTGCCGCGCGATGCTGTCCGGCCGCCGAGCTTGCCGCATACCACCAGTCACCGGTTGACGGACGAAAAACGGCGGGATCCGATTTGCCGTCGCCGTCAAAGTCGCCAACGACAGGTTGGTCGCCAGCCGCGCCAAACAATACGCTCGAGACGTTACCGATACTGTTTTTCCGGTACCAGGTGTTGTTTGACGGGCGATAAACTATGAAATCTGCCTTACCGTCGCCGTCAAAATCCGATGGTCGCGGAATGTCGCCGTTGATGCCGTGCTGGGTTGTGCGATGAGCCCCGCCGAGCGAACTCGCGGCGTACCACCAATCACCGCTTGCCGGGCGATAAATGCCGAGATCCGTTTTGCCGTCGCCGTCAAAGTCCGCAGGTGCAACGATATCGCCCGCTAGGCCAAAATTTGTCTGAGTTACCTGAAAGTCCGAGGTCCGCAGAATGTACCAGGTATTCGTAGAAGGACGAAATACAGTAAAGTCGGACCGGCCATCACCGTCAAAATCGAATGGCGTGACCTTGCGAAACGGAGCTACGTTCAATCTGGCAATACCGGCCTTTGTAGTATTTTCGATACGAGTAAAATCGCCGCCGATTAATACCTTGTCGGTGCCGCTTTCGATAATAGTACGGATGCGATTGTCCGAGCTGCCTGGTAAAAATAGCGCATCGAGGCTGCCAGACGGCGTTAGTCTCACAATTCCACTCCGAGGAGATGTTCCCACGCGATTAAAAAATCCACCGACGATTATGCTGCCGTCGGGCCTGACCAGGATAGAATCAAGAAGCGTTGAAGTGGAATTGGTTGTGCTCTGAAAATTAACCGACGTAAAACTCGCATCCACGCTACCGTCCGAATTCCTACGGACAATCGTCTGCGAGTCGCCTTGGTTGGACGAGGTGGTCAGAATCTTCCCATTACCAGCTAAATAGATTCTGCCAGCAAGGGTGTTTGTCGGATTAAAAGGTTGGTCGAGCGCACCCGTGGAATCGACACGCACAAAATTCGATCTATTAAATCCACCGACGCCGCCGAACGAACCTCCGATCAAAACCTTTGTATCAGGCTGGACGACAACCGCCGAAATATTCGGTGAACCGCCGATCAATGCGTTGAATGCCGTGTCGAGAGCGCCGTTGCTTTGCAATCTTGCAACGCCTGGACGCGCGGTTCCGTTGATCGTCGAGAAGTTACCTGCGACATACATTCTGCCGTCCGATAAAAGCTCTATCGCGAGAATCTGGCTGCCAGTGCTAGGGGTAACAGAGAACAGCGGATCCACCGTTCCATCAGACATCAAACGAATAATGCCCGGAGCCGCCGCACTGTTGTAGCTCGTAAACGGCCCGATGGCAAGCAGTTTTCCGTCGGGCTGAACAATCATCTTTGTCGGACTCACGTTGAAACCGGTCCCGGTGTTGTAGGTCGGATCCAGCGTCCCGTCGCTGTTGGTTCGAACAAACCCGATCGTGGGGACGCCATTAAACGCGGTAAATTCACCGGCGACGAGCACCTTGCCGTCTGTCTGTCGCGCGAGCGTATGCACCTGCCCATACACACCCAAATTCGGGTTAAACAATGTATCAAGAGCTCCATCCACTAGCAGGCGAACCAACCCGTTCCCCGCGGCGAAGATAACTCGATCGACTGCATCCACGACCCAAGGGTTGCGAATGGTAGTGACCGAAGCGTCCATAACGTAAATACTATCGAGCGAACCGTCCGAATTCAGACGAAATACGCGATTGCCGTCGCCAAGCCCACCCGTTGCCGAAAAAAAGATCTTTCCATTCGCGAGAGCCTTTACGCCAGTGCCCTGAAAAGACGCTGGCCCTGTAAACCCAAGATCAACATTTCCCGCCGGCATAAGCCTTACTATGTCCGTCTTGGATACACCATTAACGCCTTCAAAATTCCCAGACACGAGCAGACTCTCGTTCGTTTGGGTGTCGAGCCCGGTTATCGTTGGAGAAGGGCCAAAGCCTGGCTCCACCCAGGTCGTATCAACGGCTCCTGTAGCCAGATGACGCTTCAGACTAGTGAGCGTTGAGAAAGGCCCAAATGTGTTTATCGCAACATAAAGGCGCCCGTCGGGGAGCACCTCTATCGCTCCAAGGCTCGAAAAATTAGGTGACCCGAAACCGATCGCGACACCTGTAAACGACGAATCCGAGGATCCGTTAGCATTGAAATGATATAGATCGGTCCCACTGTATCCGGTTTGTGACCATGAGCGCGTAATAAAAAACCGTCCATCCGACTGGACCGCGGCGATTAACGCCGTCGAGTTTGTCCCAATGACAGGCGGAATAAAGTTGAAGGTAGCGTCCAAACTGCCGTCATTGTAGAGCCGGATAACTTTCGCTCCGACATCGGTTGTAGATCCGGCGACAAGTATCTTGCCGTCGGCGAGCGGTGCTGCATTCGCCAACGTCGTTATTCCGCAATGACAATACGAAAAGCTGTTATCGAGCGTCCCGTCACTGTTCAATCTAACCAATAAACCTTTTGCGACGCCCTGAACGGCGATCGAGCCGCCCCAGACGAGAACCTTGCCATCAGCCTGAATAGCCTGTCTGATCGATGTAGGATTCCCTTCCGGCGGCAGCAGCGCTAGTGAAGGAACGGCATTGTAGGTCGGATCGACCGAGCTCGTTTGCCCATAAACCGCGGAACTCAAACTAAGCGTGAATACCAAGAGCGTGATAAAGAAACGTGAAACAGAAAACATATTTGCCTCTCCTTAACGAACTGCTCGACCGGAACGTTCTTAATCGATTTTCTATTGGAATTTTACACCCGAAACAGTTCCAGCACAAGCAAATTTGTTGGTGACCGGGTGGTAGTTGAATGCCGCACAAATCCAGCGAGAGTCAAGGCTTTCGCTCTCTGTCGCACGTTGTGTTAAATTTAGGTATGATAATTATCATTTCATAAACAACTATTGAGAAAGGAGAGCTTTTTGGTGGTATGAAAGCATTCGCAACGGAAAACATTAGAAATCTGGCTGTGATCGGACACGGCGACGCGGGTAAAACCCAGCTCGTCAGTTCCCTGCTCCACGTCGCCGGAACACAAAATCGCTGGGGAAAGGTCGATGAAGGTACGACCGTTACCGATTACGACGAGGACTCGATCGAGCGAAAGGTATCGCTCAACAACAACTTCGCCCATCTTGAATATAAAGACACTAAAATTAATCTTATCGACACTCCCGGCTACGCGGCGTTCGTCTCACACGCGCGGCCCGCTCTGCGGATATCTGACTGCGCCCTTGTAGTAGTTGACGGCGTTCACGGCATCGAGGTCCAGACCGAAAAGACGTGGCAATACGCGAACGAATTCCTCCTGCCGCGATTTATGGTCATCAACAAACTAGATAAGGAGCACTCGGATTTCGGCCATGCGCTCGAGACTGCCACTGCGAGTTTTGCACGGTCGATCGTGCCGTTTACCCTGCCGATCGGAGCGGAAGGTGATTTTAAGGGCGTCGTCGATGTCGTCCATCAAAAAGCCTATGAGTTTGACGACGATGGCAAGCCAAAAGAAATACCGATTCCCGAGGAAAGCCAAAGTCTTTTTGAAACGACACGCGAACGTATCATCGAGCTTGTCGCCGAATCTGACGATGCCCTGATGGAGAAATATTTTGAGAGCGGAACCCTTGACGAGGAGGACATTTATCCGAATCTAGCCGCAGCTATTGGTAAAAGCAGACTCTGCCCGGTGTATGCCGTCTCGGCGATAAACGGTGTCGGCCTTTCGATCCTGCTTGACCACATCGTCGAATTCGCTCCCGATCCCGCGCACCATGAGTCGGAGTACGGCTTTACCGACAACGATATGACGGGCGAGAGAATAACCCGAAAATACTCGAACGACGAGCCGTTTTCGGCATATGTTTTTCGGACGATCGCCGATCCTTTCGCCGGCCGCATAAACGTAATGAAGGTCGTAAGCGGCAAAATTTCGTCCGACGCGACCGTCCAGAATACTACGCGAGATACCGCTGAACGCCTCGGTGCTTTGCACGTGATCCAGGGCAAGACTCTCGACAAGGTAAACGAAGCCGCAACCGGCGACATTATCGCGGTAGTTAAACTTAAGGATACGCAGACGGGCGATACGCTGTCTGACAAGGCCAAGCCCATTGTTTATCCGATGGTCGAATATCCCGAAGCTGCGATCGCCTTTGCTATTGAGCCTAAATCGCGGGCTGACGAAGACAAGATTTCGGGCGCCCTGCACAAGATCCTTGAAGAAGATCCGTCGCTCCATTTTGAACGCGACCCGCAGACAAAGGAGTTCATACTTTCCGGCTCGGGACAGCTTCATATCGAGACCGTCGTTAAAAAACTCGAACAGCGGTATCACGTTGAGGTTGCGCTTCATCCGCCAAAGGTTCCGTATAAGGAAACCATCACGCAGCAGGTCGAGGTCCAGGGCCGGCATAAGAAACAGTCAGGCGGAAGAGGCCAGTTCGGCGATTGCAAAGTGATTTTTGAACCGCTCGGCAGAGGCGCAGGCTTTGAATGGGTGGACAAGATATTTGGCGGTTCCGTGCCGCAGAATTTCCGTCCGGCGATCGAAAAGGGCATCATCGAAGCCGCACAGGGCGGCGCCGTCGCCGGTTATCCGCTTGTTGATTTCAAGGTGACGCTTATCGACGGCAGCTTCCATGCGGTCGATTCCGACGAGCACTCATTCCGTGCAGCCGGCCGAAAAGCGTTTCGAGCGGCGATGGAAAAAGCCCGCCCGACATTGCTCGAACCGATAATGGATGTCGAGGTTTTCACGCCGCAGGAAGTTTCGGGCGACATTATGGGCGATCTAAACAGTCGTCGCGGCCGCGTCGGCGGTATGGAAGTTCGCGGCAAGCAGCAAGTTATCAAGGCCAAGGTGCCACTTTCGGAGATGCTCGATTATCAATCGAAACTCAATTCTGTTACACAGGCCCGAGGCTCGTATCACATGCAGTTCTCACACTACGATCCGCTGCCGGCGAACCTGCTTAAATCTGTTGTCGACGAGGCCGTCGCTACCGGGCGTGTAAGAGCGCACGAGGACGATGAGTAGATGGAAAGAAAAAGCCCGGCCTTAAAAATCCGGGCTTTTCTTTGAGTAGAGTCGCGTGCGCGAAGTTAATTAGTAACCGTTGTAATAGCCGCCGTTGTTACCGTGACCATTATTTCTTCCCCGGCTTAACCCTTCACGATAGCCCTGTCGAAAGCCTTCCTCGTAGGCCCGCTGATTGTTGCCGTTATTACCATTGTTTCCATAAGTGCCGTTGTTACGGTTTCCACCTTGACCAAATATTCGGCCTAAAATGCCGCCATTGTTATTGCCGTAACCACCATTATTGCCGTAAACGTCGTCATTCCGGTTGTTGCGTCGGCCATTCCGAGCGTCCCGCATTCCCTGCTTTACGCCATCCTTGTAGCCCTTGTTGTAAGCAAATCGATAGCTCTGATTACCATTTCGGTCCCGACCGTTGTAGCGATCGTCGTCATCATTATCATTACGATCGTATCGACCATTTTGTCGGTCTTGATCGTTGTAGCGATCGTCTTGACGCTTTTGATCGTTGTAACGATCGTCATTATGCTTGCCGCTATTGCCCTGTGCGTTTACCGTGTTACCGGCAAACACCATCAAACCCAAAACCATGGCAAATGCCAATCCAAAACTCTTTATCGTATTATTAATTTTTGTTGTATTCATTGCTGCAATACCTCCGCAACGTTAATAGCGAAGACCGTGCCACAACCCAAAAAACCCTAAAATCAAAGGGATTTAGTCATTTCCGCAATGTTTACGGCACCAATTGGTATACAAAACCCCTTTTTGAGAGTGTCTTGCAATTGTTTCGTCGTCAGCGAGCGAAAACCTTTCGAGGCAAATTGTCGTAGTAATTACGTAATATCGATCAGAGGCGAAACTCAATTAACTTTGCATATTTGCTTTGAAATCGCTAAAAATTGAATCTAAGGTAAATTCACTTTCAGAGGAGATGTATCAATGAGCTCGTTCAAACACCTAACCATTTTTTCTTTAGTTTTGCTTGCGGTCGCCGTTCTGTGTGGCCAAAATGTCTCGGCGCAGGTTCGCCCGCCAGTTCCGCGCGGCAGTCAGAAGGCAACGGTTATGCAGACTATCGGCACGACCGAAATTTCGATCACATACAGCCGTCCGATGGTCAAGGGGCGGAAAGTTTGGGGCGATTGGCCGACAAAGGTCGAGGGCGAAGCGACGCTCGATGACGGTCGCGCTCGGCCAGCCGGAGCACCGCTCGTGCCAAACGACCATCTTTGGCGAGCCGGCGCAAACGAGGCTACGCTATTCGTCTTTCCCGACGACGTAATCGTAAACGGCCAGCCGCTTGCAGCCGGAAAGTACAGTTTTCACGCGATTCCGGGCAAGGAAGATTGGACGCTTGTCTTTAACAAAGACGACGGCCAATGGGGCAGCTTTACATATGACAAAGCCAAAGACGCTCTTCGCGTAAAGACAAAACCGTTGTGGCTCACCGACAGCAAAGAGATGCTTACATACGCCTTTGAGGAGGTCGGCGAAAAGAGCGCGACCGTTTATCTGCGTTGGGAAAAGATCAAAGTTCCCTTCACCGTCGAGGTCAAGGACGTCGTCGGTTCGACAATTGCACGGCTGCGAGCCTATGTCGCCGGCGCTAAATCAGATGATCCCGGCCCGGCGTTTAACGCGGCAAACTATGCTAAGGCAAATAAACAAACGGACGACGCCGCAAAGTGGTTCGATATGGCCGTAAAGGCCTCGGATGAACTGGTAAAAGCAAAGCCTACATTCGCTAGTTACCGCCAGAGATCGAACATCTTTTTTGCCGCCGGCCGCATGCCCGAAGCCCTCGCCGCTACCGAAAAAGCCGTCGAGCTGGGCAAAGCTGAGAAAGCTGACACCGCAGCTCTCGAAAAACGCATTGCGGACATAAAGGCAGGAAAGCCCTAGTAATCCCCAAAAAAACCAGCCGCGAATATCACCGATTACACGAATCTTTCGCACCGAATTCGTGTCATCCGTGCTAATCGCGGCTTATCCAATTCTAAGATATGCCTGCTAAGCCGCTTTCTTATGGCACATCATGCACTGCATGTTAGTCGGCCCCTTTGATGCGGGTACCGTCTTCTTGACCTCGGTGTGGCAGCCGGCACAAGTTCGATGAAATGCCTGTTGATTGTTCATCGACATCGGAGCCGCGCTTCCCTCGTGTTTGATCTCAGGTATCGCGTCTAGCAGTTTCGGCTTTTCGCCTGTGCGTGCGTGACAATCGCGGCACGCCGCAACACCTGCACCTTTAGAGTCTTTCGCGAACGACTCAGCTGTTAAAGTTGTAGTCCGATCAGCTGGCCAAGCGGTTTTAAGCGGCGGAAATTTTGCGATATCCGCAGCCGGCCGGGCAGTGTGATGACAAGTGACGCATGATATCGGGCTGCCCTTGTCTATACTGTACGTCCCGCCGTTGTGCTTCACGTGACTAAACGTCACCGCGCCGAGTTTTGCATCCTTGCCAAGCGTTATTACCTCCGGTATCTTGGGATCGTCCGCCTTCTCGGCGCGGCTGCGCGTACCGGTTACGTCGCTGACAAGAAAGACCAATCCAAATGCCAAAAATACCGCTACAAATAATAAAAATAAGTTCTTCTTCATAGCCTCTTCCTCCGTCTAAAAGACATTAAAATGTAGAAACACCATAAGCCTTGTGTTTCATATCAGGGAGACAAACTTATCATACACCCAGTGCAACGCAACCGCGAAACAGAAACGGCGGTCGAACGCTCACTGCACCATAGAAACCAAATTCTCACTTTAGTTAACTTTCTCCACTCCGTAAATATTCTTCCGCCCCGAACTCTGGACCTGCGTTTCTATTTAGCTCAACAGCGTCCCTTCGATCCCGCAAGGAATTGTATAGACGCTGTCGTTCGTTGCGACGATCATGTCGCCTGCACGATTAAAGCACAGGCCCACGACATTGTTGCCAGCGACGAATTGCTCCGCGGAAGCGCCGTCCGGCGAGATCTTCACGATGCCGTGTCGGCCCTGGTAACACGCCACGACATACAAATTTCCGGCTTTATCGAACGCCAAACCCTGAGGCCGACCGAGGCCGCGAAAGAATTTCTCGTCAAACCCCTCTTTATCAATGGCGTGGACAGCGTCGTGGCTGGCAAGACCAGGAGCAGTCAAAAACATCCTTCCGTCCGGCCCAAACGCCATGTGGTATGCCGCCACGGATGCGTCCATCACGGTGAAAGTTTCGACTTCCGCAAATTCCCGCACACGAAAGACGGTGCCAGAACGGTCGCCGACATACATCAGTCCCTCGCCGTCAAAAGCGATGCCGGTCGCGATCCCTAAATTCGTTGCATA
>DAIRVI010000006.1:0-42015 GCA_036802885.1 Pyrinomonadaceae bacterium | reverse complement strand
CCAGCTTTTTGCCAACGGTGATCTTGATCTTTTTACTAACGGCACCGAGGCTTTGAATATGAATGGAGCTCTTAGACTCGGCAATGCCTTCGGGCACAATGGCCAAAATTCGGGTCGATGACGCCGCAACGATCCGGCACCGAATGCCCGCGATATAACATCCGTCCCCCAACGACGTGTCAATGCGAAAGCCCTCGCACGCGACCGCAATCTCGCCGCCCGGTATGGCGTAGGTCGGCTCGACCGCTGTTATCTTAACTGGTTGATCCATTTAGATTTAGATTTTACGATTACTGGCTTAAGGTGTCGAATTAAAAAACCATTGACCGCGGCTGTTAATAAACGTTAAACTAACTGGAGATACGTTTTGGCCGATCCGCACGGGTAGTTACACCGCGTGCCGCCTCTAAGGGCGAAACCCCAGCATTCTTTTAATTTATGTCGACCCGAATTGACGATCTTTTGCAAATGGCGATTAGTTTTGGCGCCTCCGACCTCCATCTGCGGGCGGGCTCTTTTCCGGTGATCCGCGTTACCGGCGAGCTTAAGCCGCTCTCAGGTGTCAGCCGTATGACACAAGACGAGACGCTAGAAATGGCGTTCTCGATGATGTCAAATCGCCAGAAACAGCACTTTAAGGAGGCCTATGAGGTCGATATCGGCTACGGGGTTACCGGACTAGGCCGATTTCGAGTTAATATTTTTCAGCAACGAAACTCGATCGGGATTGTCGCCCGGGTCATCGCTGACAAAGTAAAGTCATTCGCAGAACTCGGATTGCCGCCGATCCTAAACGATATTGCGGACGAAAGTCGAGGACTGATCCTTGTAACGGGAACGACCGGCTCGGGCAAATCTACTACTCTTTCGGCGGTAGTTGATCACATTAACGAAAAACGCAATTGCCACATTGTGACGATCGAGGATCCGATCGAGTTCCTTCATAAAGACAAGAAATCGTTTGTTACCCAGCGGGAGGTCGATGTCGATACGCGAAATTTTGCGGAAGCACTTCGGGGCAGCTTGCGTCAGGATCCGGATGTGATCCTCGTTGGTGAAATGCGTGATCTCGAGACGATCGAGACGGCCCTCGTCGCTGCCGAGACCGGCCACCTTGTGCTCTCGACGCTACATACGCTTGACGCTCCTGAAACGCTAACACGTATAATTTCAGCATTTCCGCCGTATCAGCAAAAATCGATACGTCTGCAGCTTGCCGGTCTGCTAAAGGCGGTTGTTTCTCAGCGTTTAATGAAGTCTGCCAAGGGTAACAGCCGCATTCCGGCTGTCGAGGTCCTGATGTCGACTCCGTTGATCCGCGATTACATCCTGCACGAGGATAAGACGTCGAGCATCCGCGATGCGATCGCTGCCGGTACATCGCAATATGGAATGCAGACGTTTGACCAATCGCTGTTTTATCTATACCAATCCGGGTTGATCGCCTTGGACGAAGCCCTTCGCGGCTCTACCAACCCAGATGAATTTCGCCTGCGGTTAGCAGGAATCCAGAATACTTCTGCGACATCACGCGAAGAGATGGAGAAAACTAGCGGCGTTGGAACGGTAACTGATTTTATTTCGAGAGGGTAACTCGCTCTGACAGGCTCACTCCGAGATTTGCTCGAAATTGCCTTAATCTAAAGCATTTTATCCATTACGATTCCGACCTACCACGAAAATTCCATGCCTTAATTCGCCTTCGCACAGACCTATTTCGATTTTCCGCGAATCGCTCAAATGTTTATTTATCAATGATTTTCGGCTCTCAAGTCTTGACATAAAAGCACTTGAGCGTGTAAATTTTGATATTACCTCTTTGAGCGGATGGATCGGAATCCTTGGCAAATCTTTTGCCTGATCACGTATCTGCTTTTGGTAACGCAAAGCCCGCTTCTGATAAACGGTTTCCGGTGTGTCGGCTCGACGTGGTAAGTTGATGAAAATTTAGCAATAAGAAAGTAAGGAAGTATAAACACCCGTACATGACAAACGAGTTAGGCCACGACGCTGAAGAGTCGGAAACGATTGAGAAAACAGCGACAGAACAATCAATCCAAATAAATGATACGGCTGAGGTCGCATCTCCCGTAACACCCACCGAAGAAACACCAGCCGCCAATTCCACGGAAACACCCGCGGACAAAACCCCGGCAACTGAAAATAAGTTGGAAACCGCGGACGATCCCGCTCCGCCTGTCGACGCCGAGACGGCGCAAGCACAAGCTTCTGCGCCCGTCACTGCGAATGATCGCGGTCCGGTTCTGGAACCGCAAAATTCCGGTGAAATTGATTTTGGAGCGATCCTCGAGCAGTTTGAGCAGGAACAGACCGTATTTCATTCGGGCGAGCTTGTGTCCGGCACCGTGGTTGGCATTTCGGATAGAGGAGTTTTGGTAGATTTTGGTTACAAATCGGAAGGGTTTGTCCCTGTCGAGGAATTTACGGGGCCTGACGGCGAGATGACGGTAGATGTCGGGGAAACGGTTGAAGTCGTGATCCGCAGTATTCTATCGGGCGACGGTGCTCCGCAGCTTTCACGAATTGACGCACTCGGCCGCAAGGTTTGGGACGAGATCGAAGCCGCGTTTCAGGCTGAGACGCCGATTACCGGCCGCGTCGTAGATAAAACAAAGGGCGGTCTACGCATTGATCTTAACGGGATCGAGGCATTTCTGCCGGGCTCACAAATCGATTCACGACCGATCCGCAGCCTTGACACCTACATCGGTCAGGAAATTGAGGCGCGTGTCGTCAAATTCAGTCGGCGACGCAATAACATTGTCCTTTCGCGAAAGATATTGACCGACGAAGTCGTAAATGTTCAAAAGGCCGAAACGCTCGGCCGCATCGATGTCGGATACATCATTGACGGCACGATCAAAAACCTCACGGAGTATGGCGCGTTTGTCGATATTGGCGGCATCGACGGCCTTCTGCACGTGACCGATATGTCGTGGGGACGCATCCATCACCCTAGTGATCACTTCAAGGTTGGCGACCACATTCAGGTTAAAGTCCTGAAGCTGGACCGCGAGAAAGAAAAGATCTCTCTCGGCTATAAACAGCTTTTGCCGGACCCGTGGTCAACCGTTGTTGAAGTTTATCCGGTGAATGCCAAGGTCAAGGGAATTGTTTCGTCGGTGACGGAATATGGAGTTTTTGTCGAACTCGAACCGGGCGTCGAAGGTCTGGTGCATGTCTCGGAGATCTCGTGGTCGCGGCGTTCGCAAAGCCCGAAGCGGATTTTTAATAAGGGTCAAGAGGTCGAGGTTCAAGTCCTTGGCGTCGACACGGTTGAAAAGCGGATCAGCCTCGGCATGAAGCAGTTTCAGGAAAATCCGTGGGACACCGTTGACCTTAAATATCCGGTCGGGGCAAAAGTCATGGGCCGCGTCCGGAATCTTACTGATTTTGGCGCGTTCATCGAACTCGAAGAAGGCATTGACGGGCTCGTTCATGTTTCCGATATTTCCTGGGCTAAGAAAATTACGCACCCGAAAGATGTGCTTCGCAGAGATCAGGAAGTCGAGGCGATCGTTACCAGTATCGACAAACGCGGGCAGCGGCTTTCGCTTTCGATGAAGGATCTTACGCCGAGTGTATGGGAGGGCTTCGTTGCAACGCATCGTCCCGGCGATGTCGTTAAGGGAAAGGTTTCGCGATTCACAAATTTCGGTATTTTTGTCGAACTTGGCGAGGGTTTGGAAGGTTTGTGCCATATTTCCGAGCTCTCGGATGAACGCGTGGAAAACGCTGAGTCTGTTGCTCAACTCGGTCAAGAGATGGATTTCAAAATTCTTCGGATCGAAGCCGCCGATCAGAAGATTGGGCTGTCGCACAGGGCGGTTGGCAAGGAAGATGAGCCCGTTGTGGATACCAAAATGTACTCGTCTGAGGCCAAAGGCGGAATGGCCTCGCTTGGCGAACTTGCGAATCTGAAATTTGGCACTACTGCCGAAGAGGCCCCGACACCGGAAGACGCGGAAGAGAAGAAAAAAGCCAAGAAAGCAGCGAAACAAGCGAAGGCCGAAGTGTTTGCGGCGAAGGAAGCTGAAACGCCAGCCGAAACCGTGGTCGCTGAAACTCCGGCCGAAGAAGTTGTTGCGGAGGCTCCTGCTGCCGAGACAACAGCCGAGGTCGAGGACGCGCCCGCAACTGAGGTTGTTGCTGAGGAAACTCCGGCACCACAAGCCCCTGAAGAAGAAACAGCGCAGCCGACGGACGAAACCGTTTCCGTTGATACATCAGAAGTTCCGGCTGAAGCCGAAGCAGAGCCTGCTCCGGTTGCGGAAAAAGAAGAAACTGCCGACGAACAACCAGTGGAGGAAACTGCGGCATCCGAAACAGTAGAGGAACCTGTTGCGGAGAGTCATGGCATTTCCGAGGCACCGGTCGTTGAAGAACCGCAAGCTGCTGAGGCATCGGCGACTGACGATACTCCGAAAGCAACGAAAAAGAAATCGGCTAAACGCCAAAATTAGTTTTTATAAGGGTAATACGGGGAATTTGTCTCTGGAGAGCTAAGAATGAAATGACTAAAGCTGATCTAGTTGAAAAAGTCGCAAAAGAAGCGGACATGACGAAAAAGGATGCCGAGCAGTTAGTCGAGATCATATTCGACAGTATAACTGGCACCCTGAATAAAGGCGAGAAGATCGAATTGCGTGGGTTTGGCAGCTTTCGGGTACGCGAGCGGAATTCACGGAAGGGCCGAAATCCTAAAACGGGCGCCGCCGTCGACATTCCCGCAAAACGTGTTGCTTATTTCAAACCCGGCAAAGAGCTCAAAGAGCTGATAAACAGGGGCTAGTAAAGGAATAAGTCGTGGATGTATTGTGGTGTCCCTGGCGATATGAGTACATTACGGGTGGCGAAACCGGTGTGACGAAGGGCTGTGTTTTCTGCGAAATACTAGATAGCTCGGCTAGCGATGAGGAGAGATACATCCTCAAGCGGGCCGAGTTTAATTTTGTCGTCCTTAACATTTTTCCCTACGGAACCGGCCATCTCCTTATCGTGCCTTTTGCACATATTGCCGATTTAGACAAAGCCGACAAGCAGACAACAGATGAAATGATGGACTTAGCGAAAAGATCGCAGACGGCATTATCTGAGGTTTATGGGCCGCAGGGCTTTAATCTGGGGATCAATTTGGGAAAGGCCGCCGGTGCGGGCGTCGAGGGTCATCTTCACCTACATATATTGCCACGGTGGGTGGGCGACGTTAACTTTATGACCTCGGTCGGACAGACCCGGACCGTGCCCGAATCACTTACCGCGACGTACGAGAAACTGAAAGGAAAGATTTAGCGTGCCAAGATCCCTAGCGTTTGCGGGCCTCACACCGCTGATTCGATGTTGGGAACTACGACAAAGGCCGCGAGCAGATTGATAAATATTAATCCGGTACACACAATTGGCGGCAAGAAAGTGAAATAAGCCATCATCACAAACACCGCGCCAAAGATCACGACGTTTATTCCGATAATCCCCTTCATTACATTTGGCTCAGTATGCTTAAAGAGCAAATAACCGTTTGTTAGCGCCGCAAAAAGACAGAGAAACGTAAAGCACGAACTCAGCGCCGTGAACAGGTTGCTGAACGTCGGTTGAAAGCCCACTCCTGCGTCCATCTTGTATGTCGTAATTAGCGTGTGCAATTGGCGCTCGGTCTCGTTCGCCGGTGCGGCATCTACAAACAAGCTAATTGAGTGAAGCAAGCCAGTAAGCAGCTGAAAAATGATCGCGGCCGAGAACCAAAATGTATACCGTTTTAGCATATAAGTTCAGAAACACCCTCGTTCACATTCGCGTTTCTGCCCGTAGTAGTACAAAGAATCTATCGTTTCATAAGAACCGAATCGCGGATATTCCGTTTTAGTCAAAACATACCAATGCAGTTATTTTGTGAATCACTCCGCCGTCTTTGCCTCAGCCTTTCGCGGCTCGTGCGAGCGGTCGATCGCTTCGTCCTCGATCTCGCCGCCGCGGCTTACCGGAATGTCGGCGGGATTTGCATATTTAATTCCGCGATCCTTGAGCAAGTCGGCCGGTATTTGGACCCGTTCGGCTGACGTCGGTGGCACATAGCCCGGATAATCGACTCGCGAATGGTGTATCGCGACGATAGATTTGATCATCGATTCTCGAATTTGGGTTAGTTCACGCAGAGTCAGATCGCATTCGCCAAGCTGATCGTCAGCGAGTATTGCGTCAATGATCTTGGTTACTATAAACCGAATGTTCTCGGGCGTCGGCTCAGCCAGCGAACGTGCGGCCGCTTCGCACGAATCGGCGATCATCATTATCGCCGCCTCTTTAAACTGCGGCTTAGGCCCGGGATAACGAAAATCGCTTTCCGAGATCTCGGCTTCGTCATGCGCCCCGGCCTGGGCTTTTTTAAGAAAGTAATGCAGCGTTCGCGTGCCGTGGTGCTGCGGAATAAAGTCAATGATCCGCTGCGGCAGGCCCATTTCCCGAGCGAGTTTTACGCCGTAAGTGACGTGGGCAATGATGATCTTGGCGCTCTGGGTTGGCTTAAGCCGGTCGTGTGGGTTTTTCCCCAGCTGATTCTCCACAAAATGTTCCGGAGCCGCGGTTTTCCCGATGTCGTGATAGAGTGCTCCTATTCTGGCTAAAAGGCCATTACCGCCTACGACGCGGCAGGCTTCCTCAGCAAGTTGCCCGACTGCGTGAGAGTGCTGGTTGGTTCCGGGAGCCCTAAGTGCAAGTTGACCAAGGACGGGAAGGTCGGCGTTTGATAATTCGAGCAATTTTACATCCGTGAGAATGCCAAAGAAATTCTCGCACAACGGCAGCAGTACCGCCGTCACGGCCGCGGTCATTATTCCACCGGCGAGTCCGCAAGCTATCGCGAGCAACAACGTATTCAGGACAATCGGCTGCTGCGTGAAGCCGATCAAGGCGAGAGAGAGCGCGGCGCTTGCCGCCCCAACGAGGCCACCCGCGATCGTGACAGTTTGTCGGCTGCGGTATCGGCCAATGCCGTAGACAGAGACTGCGGAAACAAGTGCCGAGAAAATGGCAAATTCAAAACCTCGAGGTGCCAGAAACCCGGCAATGAACGAGGCGAGAATACCTGTAAACAGCGCTGTCGGACGATCCGCCAGCAGAGTCATCAATAAACTCGCCGTCGCGAACGGCACGGCAAACGACCACACGAGCGGGTCGTTAAGCGGTGCCCTTATGTTTTGGACCGCGGTGAATTCCGCCAAACGGAAAAAGACAGCCATCAGGGCAGTCTGAACCACTATCACGAAACCCATCAATGCAAAGGTCATCCGCGGCGTCAACGCTAACCTCGGCACCACACCGCGATTCTGAACGAATTTCCAGGCAAGCCAGAAAAGCCCGGTCACGAGTATCAATATGCCGGCGAACCGGTTTACCTGTCTGGTTGACGAGCCGTAGCTGCGAAGGGCTTCGATCTTCGACAACGTCGCCTGCGTAACTATGTCACCCTCATTCGCGATCTTCTGACCGCGCTTCAGGGCAATTGTCTTCGGTTCAATGTTGTCGGCAGCGGCCTGACGGGCTGTCTCAGTTGCGACGCTGTCGAAAGCAACGCTTGGCTCGACCAGTATCTCGGCGGCGGTAATAAAAGCGTCAACCTCTTTTTGCGAAAGGCTTTTGATTGCCGACAGGCGGCCTCTTAGCTTGGATCGGGCGGCCGACAAGGGCACCCAGCTGCTTTCCGGCATAGAAACCGTGGATCGCAAATTTGGCTTCGAGCGATCGAATACGAAAACTTCGTTCTGAAAGTGCTGTTTATCTGAATCGTCGAAAATATAGCCCTGCTCACTTTCGCGGATCGCGCTCTGAACGGCATCGAGCTCGTTTCGGCTAAATGTACGGGCCGCAAGCGTTTTACCGATGTCAGGGCCGCCGGCTCCTGTCCAATGCGTTTCCGACTTAGCGTCCGAATTCGCCTGTTTTCCTCCAACACTTTCATTTCCGTGGCGCTGCAACTTTTCCCATGACGACAGAAAACGTTGAACGGCCTCCTCCGATTTATTCGATTCGTAACGAAAGATCGGTTTCACCGCATTTTTCGCTTCAAGTTTTAGGCGTTCGGATTCGGCGATATCCGTGTACGTGATATCCGCCGGAACGATAATGCTCTCACGGGCGATATCGCCCTCTTTATATACTTGTTCGCCGGCGGCTCGCCAAAATGGATTGTGAATTAAGACGGTTGTGACCAGGCAGAAAGTCGCGAAGCCGAGCCAAAACTGTTTATCGGGCGACAAGTCGCTGAATGGCTTGGCAATGGCCGCAAAGACCTTCTCCCGCCAGATCGTGACGGGTGATTTCATTTCCTGTATCCGCTTATTCATTTTGCAATTGCGGCTTGAACGCCGGCAACCTTCGCGTCACCTATCGATCGACCGATCAGCTCCGACAGCGGCCGCAACGATTCACGGCGAATAGCTGAAATTGACACGCATTGCGCATCGCTGTCAAGCGAGATTTGACGCGTAAGATTCTGAACCGCCTCGGGTGCGAGCAGATCGGACTTATTGATAACGATCACTTGCGGAAGCTCGTTGTAATGCAAATCCGCGAGGATCTTTCCGACGGACGCGATCTGCTGCAGTGCGCGCGGGTTTGATGCGTCAACAACATGGACAAGCAAATCGCTGTCCGCAATCTCCTCGAGCGTTGCGCGAAAGGCCGAAACTAATGTCGCTGGCAGGTCGCGTATAAAACCAACCGTGTCGTTTATTATTACTTCCTGATCGTACGGCAGGCGTAGGCGTCTCGAGGTGGGATCGAGTGTCGCGAACATCTTTTTCTCAACGTAGACTTCGCTCTGCGTAAGCGCGTTAAGCAGCGTCGATTTACCTGCGTTCGTATAGCCGACCAATGAGATGATCGGTAAATGCTTTTGAACGCGTGTCTTGCGGCGTTCGTGACGCTGGCGGCCGAGATTATCGACTTGCTTTTCGAGCTGTGCGATGCGATCGCGAACCCGGCGGCGATCAGTTTCGAGCTTGGTTTCGCCGGGCCCGCGTCCGCCGATACCGCCCGCGAGACGCGAGAATGCGGAATTTTGCCCGATCACGAGTCTGGGTAGAAGGTACTTTAGCTGCGCCAACTCAACCTGCAACTTGCCTTCCCTGCTTTGGGCGCGCTGGGCAAAAATATCGAGGATAAGCTGCGGCCTATCGATGACTTTAAGCTCGGTCGCATCGGACAGAGCACGAACCTGCGTAGCCGATAACTCAGTGTCGAAGATCAAAATATCGGCGCCGAGCCGCATTGACCGAATAAGCAGGTCGTCAAGCTTACCCTTTCCAAGCACGGTTTTCGGATCGATCTTTGGGCGTCGTTGGATGATGGTATCGAGTACCACAACGTCGGCCGATTCAGCCAATTCCTTAAGCTCCGCAAGTGATTCCGCTTCGTCCTCAGTATCGCCGGTTGTCACGCCAACCAAGATCGCGCGATCTCGGCCCGTTCGGCGGTTGCGAGCCGTCAATCGAATGCGGGCCATTTCGTCTTCTAAGGACTCGATTAGCGAGATAAAATCGGTGTCGAGTTGGGACGGTATGTTTGGTTCGAGAAACTCGTACGGCAAGGACTGCGCCTCGGCCTCGAGGCTTGCTGCGGTCGTCGGCACGAGATGAGCTGAATACACCATCCCCGGAAGCCCATTCGACTTATCGACCTGTATGATCGACATAAGATCGAGGCGAAGCAAAGCAAGGTCGGTAAGATCGTCCTGCGTTAGCTTTTCGTTGAGTAAATGCGTATGCACGCACCGCAGCCCTCGAAAGCGGTCCTCAGACACGCGGGCGCGGCCAAAATCGGGCAACTCGATACCTTTGGCAGTCCCGACCATAACGTACTCTATCTGACCTTTGCGATTTATTAGTACACCGATCTGGCGGCCGGTCTCGTGCGAGACCTCGGACATTTGTCGTGCGAGTTCGGGTGATATGATCGAGTCGGCCGGAACCCGCCGTGTCGCTAATTTCTCGATGCGGCGAAGTTGATTGTGTTTAAGGCCGCGGGTGAAACCGTGTAGAATATTGATAAAGATCAATTCCTCCGTGCAGTATTGATTATATCAAATATCGAATGGTGTCGACCCGAACGGCCGGATGGGATGGTCATTTCACATTGGCTCGCAGACTTGGGCTACCGACGCCCTCGTATTACAATTTCACCAATGCACGCACAGACGAAACGGCAACGGGAAGTACTCGACTTCATAACCAACTATATAGAATCTCATGGTTATCGACCGTCGTATGCGCTAGTTGCTCGCCAATTGGGGCTGAATTCACGTGCCGGGATCGCGCGTATCGTTCACGACCTCGAATCTCAGGGCCTGCTCACGCGCCGTCGCGAAAACGGACATTTCTACATCGATATGGGCGCGGGCGGTGGACAAACTGCGGGCGGAGGCGTGATGATCGAATGGCTCGACCTTCCGAAGGACAGCGAATATCGTGAGCCTTGGCAGGATCGCCCGTTCGCGTTACCAGAGTTTATGATCGGTTACCAGACGGTCGAACGCATTCGGGCTTTTCTTGTCACGGACGATGCAATGACAGCCGAAGACATTCGGGAAGATGATGTCGCACTGATCGAACTTCGCCAATTCGTTCGGGACGGTCAGCGGGTTGTAGCGGTTTTGAATAAGGAACGCGCGGTCCTGCGAAAATATTATCGTGCCGGAGCTGAAATCGAACTTCGCGCGGCGGATGAAACTGACGAAAACGAGTTAATTCGCCTCGCCGCCGACCGTGTCGAGATCAAGGGCGTCTATCGCGGACTTCTGCGGCCGGTGTCATAGTTGTCCTATCCAGTCTTTTTCGGCATACTTTTTTGTTAAGTGACGTTCGAATAAAAGGACGCCCGTCGACTGTATAGATCACGATCGCTGACCTGAATTCGATTATATGAACCAAAAACCGACTCCAAACGCCAGTTACAGCCTGACACTTAGGGTCCGCATCCATAACATGCCCGGTAAGCTTGGCGAGATAACGACAGCGATCGGCAAGGCTGGCGGCGACATCGAGGGAATCGATATCGTCAGTGTCGGCAAGGACTTTTTGATCCGCGATATTACTGTCAACGCCGCGAGCGAATCTCACGACCAGGAGATCGTAGCGTCCGTGAGAGATATCGACGGCGTCGAAGTCGTTAACGTGTCGGATCGCACTTTCTTGATGCACCTCGGCGGCAAGATCGAAGTGACCTCAAAGATGCAGCTAAAGACGCGCTCCGACCTTTCGATGGCCTATACGCCGGGCGTCGCACGTGTATGTGAGGCTATCGCCAAGGATCCGGAAAAGGCTTATAACCTGACGATCAAAAAGAATACGGTCGCAGTTGTCTCTGACGGGACCGCCGTACTCGGCTTGGGCGACATCGGGCCCGCGGCTGCGATGCCGGTGATGGAGGGAAAATGTCAGCTCTTTAAAGAATTTGGCGGCGTTGACGCATTCCCGATCTGCCTGAACACAAAAGATCCGCACGAGATCGTCCAGACGATCAAAAATATTTCAGTTGCATTCGGTGGTATTAACCTTGAGGATATCTCGGCCCCTAGGTGCTTCGAGATCGAAGACCGTCTGAAAGAGGAGTTGGATATTCCGGTATTTCACGACGATCAACACGGCACAGCCGTCGTTGTGCTCGCAGCTCTTATTAACGCTCTCAAGATCGTCGGCAAAGAAATGGCCGAGATAAAGGTCGTCGTCAACGGGATCGGTGCCGCGGGCGTTGCGTGTTCAAAGATAGTTATGGCGGCCGGTGTTACCAATATCATCGGCTGCGACACGACCGGAGCGATCTATAAGGACCGCAAGGAAAACATGAACTGGGTGAAAGACTGGTACGCGCGCAACACCAATCCCCAAAACGAACAGGGCTCCGTGCACGAGGTTATTAAGGGCGCGGACGTGTTCATTGGCCTGTCCGCGCCGGGAACCATCACAGTAGAAGACCTTGCAAATATGGCAAAGGATCCGGTCGTATTCGCGATGGCAAATCCAACCCCGGAAATTATGCCGGAGGACGCCGCCGGACATGTTGCCGTCATGGCCACAGGCCGGTCAGATTACCCGAATCAAATAAACAACGTGTTGTGCTTTCCGGGCATATTCCGAGGGGCGTTGAATTGCCGCGCTTCACGTATTAACGAAGCGATGAAACTGGCTGCAGCAAATGCGATCGCCGCAATCATCGGGCCGGATGAATTGCATCCGGATTATATAATCCCATCCGTATTCGACCGTCGGGTTGCCGAGGCGGTTGCCGCCGGAGTGGAAGAAGCTGCGTATGCATCGGGTGTTGCTCGTCGCCACCGGTCAACGTCAGATTCCGAGTTTTCATAACTGCGTCGCTCTAATACGCAAATATTACATTCGCCAATTGTTAGTTCTGCTAAAATAGTTTTTTAGAAGTGAAAACGGTAATCAAAGCAAGATATCATCACCTCACCGTTGAGGAGGTCGCAAATACTCTGACGCACGGTGTCGGTTTGCTGCTGAGCCTCGCGGGGTTTGTTTTTGTGGTTGCGCTCGCCGTTCTCAAGGGCGACGTCTGGCACGTCGTGAGTGCACTGATTTACGGAACCTCACTCGTGGCCCTCTACGCGGCGTCGACGTTTTATCACAGTGCAATAGGCGAAAAGGCAAAACAAAGGCTCCAACTTATCGACCATTGCTGCATCTATCTGCTCATCGCCGGCAGCTATACACCGTTTACGATGATCGTTCTTCGCGACGGCATCGGGCCATATCTATTTGTGTTCGCATGGGCGTTTGCCGCCGTCGGAATATTGATGAAGGTCTTTTTTAAGGTCAGATCTGGTCCGCTGTCCGCCCTTACTTACCTGCTTATGGGTTGGATCGGTGTCGTCGCCGTACAGCCGTTGTATCTTACTATCGGAATCGTACCAATATCGCTGATCATTGCCGGCGGTATCAGTTACACGCTCGGCACTATTTTCTTTGGTTGGCACAGCCTCAAGCACCACCACGCCATATGGCATCTTTTTGTCCTGGGCGGCAGCGTCCTTCACTTTATCGCCATCGCCGGATACATCATTCCCTACGCGGTAAATTTGTAGCCAAAGCCGTGGACGGTCTGAATAAACTGCGGGTGTCGCGGGTTTTCTTCCAGCTTCTGCCGCAGCCACGCGACGTGTACATCGACGGTGCGCGTCGTCGGCATAGCGTCGTAGCCCCAAACGGCATCGAGCAAACTATCGCGTGAATGCACATCGCCGCGATTTTCGATCAGGTATTGCAGCAACTTAAATTCCATCGCGGACAGTTCAACCGTCTTGTTGTCCTTTGTAACTTCCGCCCGCTTAAAATCGATCGTCACCTTCCCGAAACGGAACACCTCGGCAGTCGAGCCGTTTGATTGAATGGGCGAGCGACGCAAAAGAGCCTCAACGCGAGCGAGCAACTCGATCATTTCGAATGGCTTTGTCAAATAATCGTCGGCACCGAGTTTGAGGCCAAGCACCTTATCGATCGTCTCGCCCTTTGCCGTAAGCATCAATATCGGCGTGTTCACGCCTTTTTGCCGCAGGTCTCGGCACACATCGTAGCCGTTCTTTTTCGGGAGCATTAAGTCGAGAATGATCAGATCGAACGATCCGGTCGAAGCGATGTCGAAACCTTGCTTGCCGTCCCCCGCAGAAGTCACGTCAAACCCTTCGCTAGTCAGCCGATCAGTGAGCGTGAGGATGAGGCCTTTTTCATCTTCGACGAGGAGTACTTTCATGCCGGCAGTTCGATCGTAAATCTACTTCCCTTTCCCAGCTCGCTCTCGGCCGTGACCTTGCCGCCGTGGGCCTCTACGATCTGTTTTACGAGAGACAGGCCCAGGCCGTTCCCGTGGATCTGTGCATCGACCACCTGACGCGAACGATAAAACGGCTCAAAGACTTGTCGCAGATCGCTTTTCGACATTCCCATGCCTTCGTCCTCGACCGATATCTTGATCCGGCCTTCTCCATTCTCGGCGGTGACGCTCATTTTTCCTCCGCTGTCGCTGTATTTAACAGAGTTCACGATCAGATTTTGAACGGCCTGAGTCAGCGAATTTCTATCCGCGGCGATCGGACGCAAGGTTGCGATACGTGTTTCAACGGCTATGTTTTTTTCATCGATCAGCGGCTTGCAGGCGGCGATCGCGTCGGTTACAACCTCGCTGACCGCGGTCTCGGTAAACATATATTTTTTCTTACCGGAATTCGCGCCCGCAAAATCAAGGATCTGCTCGACCATGCTCGAAAGCTTGCGGCCCTCGCCCTTGATCAGATTGCCGTATCGCGAAACCTGATTGTCCTCAGTCGCAACGCCGTCGGCGAGGTTTTCGCCTGCAGAATAAATGACCGCGAGAGGCGTGCGGAATTCGTGCGAGACGCTTGAGACAAAATCGACCTGCCGCTGCGCAAATGCGCGAATACGCATTGATGAAATGATGATCGCCGCGACCGCCGCCGCGAGCAAAAACAATATGCCAAACCCGGTCACGAGATTTCGCCGCAGCGTAGCGGCAATATACCCATCGAGCGAACCCGACACGTGCTGCACCCCAAGCTGCCACGGCCCGCCGGGCACTTCACCTGATGTAGTAGTTGCGGTAAACACTGACGTTCGCGGCTTTGAGCCTTTCATTTCGAAAGTAAAGTTACCGCTCTTTGCTTCGCCATTGTGTTCAAAGCTGTGCGTCTCGACCTTTGAATTCACTACCACGCTAGACCGCTTTTCGCCGATCTTGTCCATCAGGTCTTTGTTTGCAAAAAATACGAAATTATTCGGCGAAACGTCGAGCAATTTCGCGGTCGCATCGGTATCTCCCGCATCTGTCTCGCGATACAACACATTTCCGGCTCTGTCCGTGACCTGGATCCTAAACTCATTGGCATCAAAGTATTTAGCGGCAAGTCCTGGGATCATCTTACCCGCCATTGTTTCGCGGTCAAATTCTATTGCGAGGTAACCGTAGGGTGCAGGCATCCCCGGCGGCAAAACGCCTGGTGTGCGCGTTCGGACGACCACCTGGTCGCCGCTGGCCGGAACAGCGTGTATAGGCAGAAAAAGTGTGTCGAGGTCTTCGTGAACAGGTTTGAAATTATTCAGGTCAGCGATCCTTTCTTTTAATTGACCGAGTCGCGTCGCAATATGATCTGGTGTCTTTGCCGGATCGACCGCCGCGAAACCAACTCCGCGGTCATACCGCAGAACCGGTGCGTCACCCTTAGCCTCGAAAAAGTAGAATTCTTTGACCAGCGTCGGGTAAGACGTATGCTCCGACCAGTATTGAAATCGGGTATTAAACGGAACCCAATCCTTGTGTTCCCACGTATCAGAACCTGTCTGAAAGGTGAAGTAGGTGTTCTGTAATTCGCGGTTAAAATCGTCCGCTAGACGAGCCGCCTGATCCTTTACCCGGGCTTTTGCCTTCTCGCCATCTGACACACTGATCTGCGTCAACCATCGATATTGCAAAAGCGCTAGAGCGACGAGCAGAACCGCCAACCCCCCGATCATCAGATATGTAAGCCACGAACGCTTCATCGAACTTCATTATTCCTTTTTCTGTTTTTGCTTGTCTATCGTTTTTCGCCACATTTTACATCCTTAACAAATTCTTTGCTTCGTCTTAACCACTTTCCTTGCGGGCGGTCATAATATCTAAGCAGAATACAGTTGGAGTCCTGAGAACGCGGAAATGAAAAAACAAAGCACAACCTATATCTTCTTGATGTTACTCATTACTTTGACGTTGGGCGATGCGTTTGGTCAAACACCCGCACGTCAAACATATCCGGAGGACACGGATATGCGTGGCGCCGTGGAGATGCCGTTGAACGTGATCGATCACGTGCCTGTGATCGAAGCCAAAATTAACGGCAAGGGACCGTATCGTTTTCAACTCGATACTGGTTTCGGAGGTATGGTCGAGGTGAATGAGAGTCTCGCTAAGCAACTTAATCTGCCGGCGAAAGGCGAGGCACAGTCGGGCGACCCGAGCGGTCGGAATCCGATGACAGTACGGCTTCTTCGTGCCGACTCGGTCGATGTAGGCACTGCTCATTTTGGCGGCGTTGTAGTTAGCGAAAGTAAGAGACACCTGGTTTCCGGGTTCGACGGTATCATCGGGCTAAACCTATTTTATTCTCTGACCGTCCATCTCGATTATGTGAACAACAAATTTAGGCTATCCGACGGGAACCTTACGCCAGACGGCAGTCTCTCGTACACAATCGAAAATGGCGTACCGAGCGTTGAGATAGCGGTTAACGGCACAAAGACCAAGGTAGACATAGACAGTGGCAGCCCCGCGGAGGTTTCGCTCCCGTTAAGCATGGCCAAGACGCTGCCGCTCAAAGCGCCGCCCGTCGTTGTTGGCCGCGGCCGTACCGCTGACGGTGAGTTTGAGGTTTATGGTTCCGAACTCAAGGGCGACGTAACGGTCGGCGGCCTCATCTTGAAAGATCCGCGACTCGACTTTGTTTCGGTTTTTCCGTCCGGAAATCTTGGATTTAGATTTCTAAAAAATCTGATAGTGACATTCGATCCGGCGAATAAGCGCGTGCGTTTTGAAAGGAGTGTAGCGATGGCGGCGGGCTCAGCAGTCTCTTCGCCAGATCTTTCGGCCTTGTCTAAAACGACTGGCGGAAAGCGGGTAATCGATTATTTTGCGGCGTTCAATTCCGGAGACGAGGAGAAGCTCGCTGCGTTTTTTCGTGAAAATATCTCGACCGAGTCCCTAAAAGAACGGCCCGTCGAGCGGCGGATCGCTTTCCATCGTCAGGTACGAGGTGACTTTCCGACTTTGACGATTCAGAGGATAGTCTCTGCGACCGACAAAGAGATCACGGTACTCGCAAAGTCGCCCGCTGGCGATTGGGCAGAGTTCTCCTTTGAGTTTGAACCCCAAGCGTCGAAGATAAGCGGATTTGGAATCGATCAAGTTAGTGCCCCCACGGACGCGGCAAAACATGGGCCGCTTATCCCGGCTCCCACGACAAGAGCAGAATTGGTCACTGCGACCGATCGTCTCTTGGGGGAGCTCGCAGGGTCCGACGCGTTTTCGGGCGTCGTTATGATCGCAAACGGCGAGAAACCGCTTTATTCGAAAGCCCTAGGCTATGCTGATGCGGAAAGAAAGGCTTCGAATAATTCTGAAACAAGATTCAATCTGGGCTCGATCAATAAGGTGTTTACGCGAATTGCGATCGGGCAGCTCGTTAAGGCCGGTAAACTCTCGTTCGACGACAAGCTGATCAAAATATTGCCAGACTATCCGAATCGCGCGGCGGCGGAAAAGATCACGATCGGCCAACTGATCACAATGAAGTCGGGGATCGGCGATTTTTTCAATGAGAAATTTATGGCGGCAGATAGGTCAAAGATCCGCACGCTCAGAGATTATCTTCCGTTTTTTGCCGACGAGCCGCTTCTATTCGAACCGGGAACCAGCAACAGTTATTCGAACGGCGGATATCTGGTGCTCGGCCTGATCATCGAAAAGTTAACCGGCCGGAGCTATTACGACTATGTTCGCGATAACATTTTCAAACCCACGGGAATGGCGAACACGGATTCGTATGAAAGGAACGATCTGCCGGCGAACACCGCGTTTGGATATCAGCGCGGTGCGGGCGGCAGGGTCCGCAATACCGATTCACTGCCCGGACGCGGCAGCTCGGCCGGCGGCGGATATTCTAACGCCGCGGACCTATTGAGATTGGCAAACGCTCTAAGGAGCAAAAAGCTCGAGATACCCGACGACGAAGGCCGATTCCCCGTCACCTTCAACGGACTTGGTGTCGCGGGCGGTTCAGAAGGTGTGAATGCCCTGTTCATTACGAATGGACTATCGGGCTACACAGTTATCGTTTTATCCAATTACGATCCGCCGAGTGCCGAAAAACCGGGCTCCCAGATTCGCGATTGGATCAAACAAATTAGGGACTAAAACAACGGAGGCTATAATTATGAAACGGTTTATTTTTTCGATTTTGTGTGTGTCGGTGTTCTTCATCGGGGTTGGTGCTCTCGTGGACAGGACCACTGCGAAGTTCAAATCTGACGAAAAAGCTCTCGAACTTATTCGCAAGGCACGTGTTGCAATCGGCGGTGAAAGCGCGATCAACGGCGTGCAAAGCATGGTGATCATTGGCAAGACTTCGCAGTTAGTAAGGGTCAACGGCGTCGCTCAGACCCAAAGTGGCGAGACCGAAATCGCAATGCAATTGCCCGACAGGTTAATGAAAACCATCAAGATCGGCCACAGCGATAACGCCGCTTCGGGCGAAAAGCTTAAAAGCAAACAGGTCGAGGTCGTCGTTGTCGGCGGTGACAAAGATAAAATGGCGGTCACAGTTGATGGTGAGGAAGACGGAAGCATCATCAAGAAAGTTGTCGTTAAAAAGGGCGATGGAGCTGTAGAAGAACTCAACGGAGGCGAGGCGGATAAGGTAATCTTTCGTGAACGAGATAGCGGGAAGGCTACTTTCACGTCCAAAGACGGAAAAACCTATAACATCGATGATGGCCATCAAATACTGATGAATCGCACCGGCGGAGCGGACATCCATCACGACGCCATGCGCCATAACGAAATACTTCGACTCACGCTCAGTCTGCTTTTAACTACGCCGCAGGGTATGGATGTCGAATATACGTACGGCGGTGAGGGCGATGTTGAGGGCACGAGCTGCGATATTGTTTTGGCGTCGTTCGGTGGCCAGGCATTCAAGCTCTATCTCGATCGGTCGACAAGTCTTCCGGTGATGATGAGCTACTCGGGAGTGCGCACGCCAATGATTTTCACGTCCAAAACGGTCGCCCCAAAAGATGGGGATAAAGATGCAATGATCTTTACCCTCACGATGAATGGATCAAACGACAAAATGGCGGAGTTTCGCGTGAGGTTTACGGACTATCGCTCGACCGGCGGCATACAGCTCCCGTACAAATGGACGAGGACCATCGGCGGAGAGGCCGATGAGACATTTAACGTTACGAGCTATGAGATCAATCCGACGAACATCGCGGAGAAATTTCTGCATCAGAAAGTGATGATCCGAATGAAGAAACCGGACGGTCAATAAAATTTTTAACCACGGAGTCAAGGAGTCACGGAGACGATCAGATTGCTAACTCTGTGCTCTCTGTGTCTCCGTGGTAAGTTTCTTTGTCAGGTGCGGAATGATCGACTTTGGAGCGTCGATGGCTGCCTTGATGTGGCGTCGATGAGTAAAATGACCGGCGACGTAAACGCCCGGGACATTTGTCTCAAACGACTCGGGATCGTAAACAGGAACTTCGCCATTTTTACCGCTCTCGGTCGCAACGCCCAGGCCCTTGAGCATTGTTAGATCGGCATCGGAGCCAATCAAGACAAAGACTACATCGTTCTCGATAATAACTTTCTCGCCGGTTTCGCTTTCTAATTCGACCTCACCCTCGCGAATCTCAACAACCTTGCCGAGAAAAAACAACTTCAGGCAAGCCTTTTGCAGTTCTTTTTCGAGCGGTTGCTTGACCCAATATTTAATACAGCCGTGCTTCGGGTCGTCGTTTTCCCAATCGTCTCGAAAAATAGCAAGCGTCGTATCGGCTCCCTCTTCGGCCAAAAACAGCGCCGCCTCGCCGGCCGAATTTCCGCCGCCAACGATCAGAGCACGCTTTTTGACCCACGGATATGTCTCGCGAAACGTGTCGTAAACCTTCGGCAGATCTTCACCTTTTACGTTGAGATGTCGCGGATGATCCATCGCACCGATCGCGAAAAGGACATTTTTAGTTTGGTATTCACCCTTGTCAGTGACAACGTCAAATACATTCGCATTTGCGGGATCTTCATTCCGCATTCCGCATTCCGCAATCCGCACTTCCTTGACCGTTTCCTCCGTCTTAATATTTAGATCGCGTTCCAGGACAAAGCGGACGTAATATGACAATAGCTCTTCGCGAGTAGGCTTTTCCCGGGCAGGTTTTAACTCGCCCGGAATGATCTCAAGCTCATTAGTCGTCGAAAAAACCGTCAGCCCAACCGGGTAATTGTAAACCGTGTTTCCGATCAGGCCTTTTTCGATGACGAGATAATCGAGGCCAGCTTTTTTGGCTTCGTACGCCGCCGAGATACCCGCCGGCCCGGCCCCGATAATGATAAGGTCAAACATTTTCCAGTTTTCTGAGAACAGTCGTAAATTTCTCGACCTGCGCGTGAGTGCTTTCTAAATTTCGTTTCGATTCGAGATATTTCTCCCATTCGTTAGTGTTTGTAAGGGCCTTCAGCGTGTCTTCGTCGAGGGCGTGCGACATCACGACGAGCAGGTCGCTGAGCGCTTCGTGGCCGTCGAGAAGCGATTGAATGATAGTGTACGCGAGCTTTGCGTTCGGCAGGTCAATGTCGAGTTCTTCCATGATAGAGGCAGATTTTACCACAGAGAAAAAAGGGCGGCAGATATGGCAGATCTAAATGCTAATTTTCATTATCGTGAGGACCGTCTCTCTTCTCGGGCTTAAATTCCGGCATCGCCTGACCGGTGGGTACCAGCCAGAATTCGACCTGAGCGACTCCTCGATAGCCGCCATACACTACTTGAATACGGTTTGGATCAATCTGAGAATCCGCGGCGATGCGGCCTCGACCCTCTTCAACAAGATAGATCAAACGGCTGAGGTCGTAAAAACTCTCGTCAGCATATAGAATGATCACACCGCTGGTGTTGTCGTCGGAGGCAAGTGCGTCGCCAAATTTCTTTTTCGCCCATAAATACTTGACCTTGTCGAGCTCAAGTTCCTTCAACGGGTTTTCTTCGCCAAAGGCTTCTTGCTCTTGGTTTTGCGCTTCCTCGTCGGGAGCATCAGTCACGACGGGCGGCGGAACAAAACCGATTTCGCTATCACCCGCGGGCTCCTGATCGAGGCGCACACGAACCTCGGGAAGAATAAATTCGTTAAGATTGTGAAAACCGCTTACGTCAAGACGGCGTCGATCGAAGAGTCGGTTTGCAGGAGCCGCGGCCGCGGAATTCGCGCCGATCGCTGCGGTCGTCGACGTGTTCACCTTGCCTGACTGACTACAGGAATCGAATGCCAACGAAGCTGCAAAAACCAACAGTGCAAGCGGGCCGCGTAGTTTCATGATTTCCCTATTAAATCACAAATGGAAGTTCTTTTACCAACAAAATATTATTGCCCGCCCGTAATTCGGTTCCATCGGCGAGGAAGTCGTAGCGAACGTAGCCGAGGGCGATCGTCGCCTTAAGTGTTGGAGAAAAAGTAACAGATGTAATTCGACCGGCATTTTTGCCATCGGGTGTTGAGAGTTCGGCTCCCGCTGATACGGCGTCGGGCTCAGCGGTGACGTTCGTGAGGATCAGGCCGGTCAGTTGCTTCGCGACGTGGCCGCGAAAATGTATGCGGGCGATGATCTCCTGGCCGATGTAGCATCCCTTGTTATAGGAGATCAGGCCGTCGATGCCTAGTTCGGGGACGATAGTCGTTTCGTCCATATCGACGCCGTATTTGGGTATGCCGGATTCGATTCGGAGAGTTTTATAAAGCTCTTCAGAAATTTCGATGGATCCAGCGCCTTCGAGAGCATGGCGGAGAGTTTCGGCACTATCGATCGGCATGAAGCTACTGGTTGAAGCCGTCGATTTGTAGAAGATACCACCGCCCCCTGATGTTACGGGCTCGTCTCCGAACATTTCAAAATATCGATACTGCTCCGACAGATCCTCGACAAAAAAATCACCGGCAAACGTGAAGCGAGAAAGGTTCTGAAAGACCTTTTCCCGCGTCGCATCTTCCGTTTCAAACAGAAACTTGTCGTCTTGCCGCAGCACACGCACGACCGCGAGCAGGCGACCTTGGGCATTTGGAAAGGCAGCGAGCATTTGCTGGCCATCCTCAAGCGTTTTCAAGTCGTTCGAGATCAGTCCGTCGAGAAACTGGACGGCTTCTTTGCCCCATACAGCGATCAGGCCGCGCTTTTGTTCGTAAAAGCCGGTGCCGCCCGAGCGAATGTGTTTATAAGTGTTTTCGAGGTCGGCGTTCATCTTTGATACAATCTAGTTTTACTTTATTACGACAGCCACGCATTTACATAATGAACCAGTTATCAGAAGAAATTGTTTTGAATTCCCTAAGACAGATCATCGACCCCGATCTGAAAAAGGACATAGTTACGCTCGGATTTATCAAAGATCTTAAGATCGATGGCGGTGACGTCTCGTTTCGCATCGTGCTCACCACGCCCGCATGTCCGGTCAAAGAGCAGATGGAATCGCAGGCGAATGAGCTTGTGCGCGACCTGGATGGTGTTACCAGCGTCAGAGTCACAATGGACGCCGAGGTGCCGCAGGGACGCGGAATTGCAAATAATATCGCGATTCCCGGCGTTAGAAATATCATCGCAGTCTCGTCCGGCAAAGGCGGCGTCGGTAAATCGACAGTCGCAGTTAATCTTGCGGTTTCGCTCGCGAAAGATGGGGCAAAGGTCGGCATAATGGATGCCGATGTCTACGGCCCAAATGTGCCAATGATGCTCGGAACCGGTTATGGCCAGCCGGACGTAATTGACGGAAGGCTAAAACCGATCGAAGCTCACGGCGTCAAGATGATCTCGATGGCTGTACTTGTGCCACCCGACAAGCCGATGATCCTTCGCGGGCCGATGCTGCACGGCGTTGTCAGGCAGTTTCTTTCGGACGTAAATTGGGGTGAACTCGATTACCTCATCGTCGATATGCCGCCGGGAACGGGCGATGTGCAGCTTTCACTTGCACAACTTGTCCCAGTTCAAGGTGCAGTTCTCGTTACAACGCCGCAGGAAGTATCGCTCTCGGACGTGCGTCGGGCCGTGAAGATGTTTGAGCAGGTCAATGTTCCTGTGCTCGGTGTGATCGAAAATATGTCCTACTTCATCGCACCCGACACGGGCAATAAATACGAAATATTCGGCCGCGGCGGCGGGCAAAAACTCTGCGACGAATACGGCCTCAATTTCCTTGGCCAGATACCGCTTGGAATGGAAGTCCGCGAAGGCGGCGACAAAGGCGTTCCCGTAGTCGTTTCATTCCCCGAATCACCACAGTCTCTCGCGATCGACGGCGTCGCCGAAGAGGTCGCAAGGCAAATTTCTATCGAGGCGATGAAGCCGGAGCTTGTAATTATGAGCAAATCTCGGTAATATTTATATTAATGTAAGGATTCGTTTCGGCGGGTCCAGTTTTTTGAGAGGAGATACATACTTTATGTCAGCAGTTGCAGCACCAAGTGTAGAATTAACTGTTACCGATTCGGCCGCCGAAGAGATCAAGAGGTTTCTTTCGAGCGAAGATGACCTGCCGGAAACCGCCGGGCTTCGCGTTCGCGTTGTGCCGGGCGGATGCTCGGGGTTTCAGTACAGCCTCAATATTGAGGAAGAGTCAAAGTCAGGTGATTTCGTGATGGACAAGCAAGGCATTAGGCTGTTTGTCGATATGTTTTCGGCTCAATATCTGAACGGCATCACGATCGATCACACGACGAATATGATGGGCTCGGGATTCACTTTCGAGAATCCGAATGCAACCGGCGGCTGCGGCTGCGGAACGTCATTCTCGGCATAATACGCACGGAATTTTAGCGGATCTTTTTAAGGCTCGAATTTATTTTCGGGCCTTTTCTCTGTTTTGTTGGAACGTGTCGTCGATTGCGTGTGTCCTATGTCATCACAAGGACAACTTAGGAACGGCGGATGGCGGAGAGTGAGGCGGCGGGGCAAAAGGGGCGGACAGCCTCTCTCGCCCCTCGTCCCCAGTTTCGATCCATAACGTTTTAACTACATTTGCATTTGAATTGCTTATAGTTCATAATGTGTGACTGGTTAGTTTCGAGGATTAAATAAAGGTTACAATTTGGTTTGGTCTTATCGAAATGCTTGCATTTTCAGGATTTGACCTTGTTTTGTTAATCTCTTATTAATAGGTGAGCAATTCACCATCTCCTCGGCAATCTCTAACCAACAATAAAATACCAGGAGTTTTAATTTGATATTTTTTAAGAAGATTTTGTTTCTATCGCTGTGCGTTATGTTTGCTGCCGTTTGTTTTACGGGCTCAGTTTCAGCACAGGATCGTGATCGGGTCGTTAAGACGACATCGAGCCAGCCGACCAATTTGCCGCCGGCTCAAAGACAGGTTGAGACCGTGAGGTCACCGTCGGCTTCGCGTCCTACTCTCGCTAATGACATAGTGGTTGTCCGGCCCGCTACGGCTAACGAGCCTTTGGTTAAGAAAACCGGCTCATCCACGGCGATGAACTCAGTTAGCAGCATGGCCGCCGCCGGACGTACGACCTATGATTCGTCAACGAGCTTAAGATTGGATCAGGCGATCAAATCAAGATACGGGATTCGTTACCGCTATGGATCGATGGGACCGAACACCTACGATTGTTCGGGATTTGTTTGGAGCGCGTTTCAAGAGGCCGGAATTAAGTTTACCCGCGCCAGTGCTCGCAGCCTGTGGGCAAGTACCGAGCCGGTCACGGGTGACGATAGATTCAAATTCGGAACGCTGATCTTTCTCAACGGTCTCGGCCATATGGGAATTGTCGCCGACGAAAACGGCTTTTATCACGCCTCGTCAAGCAAGGGCATCACATACTCGCCTTTCAAAGGCTACTGGGCAAGCCGGATCGTCGGATATCGGAAGATGAGACCCGAATCCGTTTCGACTGCAAAGTAGTCAGTATCGAGAACAGAAAAACAGCCCGGTGCTCCGTATGGAATATCGGGCTTTTCTTTTTCGGTTACCGGTCTAAACGATAAATCCAGGACGCAAATGCGGATCCTTGCACTCATAGATCACCGCAATCATGTCGATGGCGACATAGGCGACCTCACCCTCTTCATCGCGCAGGTAAAGCACGCCCTTCTTCACATCCATCACGTCGCCCCGAAAGGCTACATTGGTCCCGCAGGTAACGTCGACTTTTTTTCCTAGTAATTGTTTCAATAGTTCTTCCATCCGCCCACCTTCCGTCTCAGTAAATTCTCAACTTCGTATCCCATACATCTTACATTTCCTCCGCTCAAAACGCGAAAATCGGTCATTTTGAAATAAATCAAGTCAATCTGAACGACCCGTAAGTCATTGTGAATAATAATGTTGACAGACCATCAACATCGTTATACGATGTTAAACGGACTCATTCCCATGCGGAGAGTCCGCCTGAGATCAACATCGCATTGATCGCAACCGAACCAGCCGTCAAAGAGGAAATAGATGAAAAGAATTATAGCTACGTTACTATTCGTTGTCGCCGCTCTAACCACCAGCTCCGTTGCTCCCGTTAAGGTAGCCGGTCAGAAAGGCAAAGTTTTAAGGGCCGCAAATCCCGTCTCAAACCGTTACATCGTCGTACTGGATGAGAGCGTGGTCGGCCGCGATCTGGTTCAGCCCGAGGTCGAAGCTCAGGGTCAGTACCTGTCCTCTGTTTACGGCGGCAATATTACCAACGTGTATTCCAGCGCCTTAAGGGGCTTTGTGACCGAAATGACCTCTGAACAGGCGGAAGCAATGAATCTTGACGCAAGCGTCCGTTTCATCGAAGAGGACGGCATCATTTCGGTTTCAGCCGAGCAGACCAATGCTCCCTGGCACCTCGACCGCGTAGACCAACGGCCTTTGCCGATGAATACGTTGTTTGGTTATTCGTCGATGGGCACAGCCGTCAACGTCTATATTCTCGACACGGGAATACGTTATACGCATTTTGAATTTGGCGGCAGGGCAGATGCGGTTTATGACAATATCAATGACGGGCAGAACGGAAACGATTGTAATGGTCACGGGACGCACGTCGCCGGCATAGTCGGAAGCTCGACGTACGGCGTTGCAAAAAATACTCTGATCCACTCGGTACGAGTGCTGCCGTGCAACGGCTATGGCCAGATCTCAAATTTACTCGACGGTATAGATTGGGTGACCGGACACCGTGTAATTCCGGCTGTTGCAAATATCAGCATAACCGCTGCCGGAAGTTCACCGGCGCTCGAAACCGGCCTCACTAACTCAATAGCGTCGGGTGTCACTTACACAGTCGCCGCCGGAAACGCTGCTTTGGATGCCTGTAATTACACTCCGGCCCGAACGCCAGCAGCATTGACAGTCGGCGCAACGATCGACACCGATGCCCGTGCGGGCTACTCGAACTACGGAACGTGCCTGGATATCTTTGCCCCGGGTAATGGCGTCACGTCTTTGTCAAACGCCGACGACACGGGCACCAGAGTGCTCAGCGGAACCTCGATGGCGGCACCGATTGTCGCCGGAGCAGCAGCGCTTTATTTAAGTGCGAACCCAACGGCAAGTCCAACGACCGTCGGCAACGCCCTTAAAAATTCGGCAACTACAGGTACCGTGACGAATATTGATTCCACCTCGCCCAACCGCCTCATATATTCCTGGGTGACCGGCGTTCCCTCACCTACGCCCACGCCGACTCCAACACCGACGCCAACACCGACGCCAACACCGCCAGGCGCCTCTGTAAAGGTGAGGAAACGTCTGCAAAACGCGACCAGCACATCCTCGACCGTTGTATTTCCTTATGCGGCCACTAACCTTATGGCGTCAAGCTTTTCTCTCACTGACAACGCGATCTTTGACGATCCAAATGTACAGGTTCCAACCGGTCAAACAACCGTCACCGTCACTGAAGCTTCGGTGACCGGGTTCCGGCTCGCATCGATCACCTGCACCGAGGTCTCGACAGGTTTGCCCACCGTAGTAAATTCGACCGTTGATCTCGTAAACCGCAGAGCAAACATAATCGCCGAATCGGGCGAGGACATCACCTGCACGTTTACGAGTGAACCTCTTACACCAACCGCGACCAACGTGTCCATAAGTGGACGGGTATTGACATCCACCGGACGCGGTATATCTAAGGTCACCGTCTGGATAACCGGCCCCGACGGCGTCGCGCGGTCAGCTCTCTCAAATGGCTTTGGTTATTATAGGTTCGACACCGTCGCAACAGGCCAAACATACGTGATCTCGGCGGCGAGTAAGCGATATTCGTTTACGCCGAGGGTTATCTCGCTCACCGATGAGCTGGTGGGCTTTGACCTCACTGCGCTCGAATGAAAACAACCAACTAATCCAGACAAGAAAGCAAGAGGAAGATCTCTTGCTTTTTTTTGCGCTCAGCCTGCTATTGATCGGTGTGGGTCATTTACCGTAGACAAAATACCGGTTTTTTTTCATGGCCTGAAGAATTGATTTAACTCTGCCATAACTCGATACGTATCCCCATATATGCGAATTTGCAGAGGCCGAGATCAAATCGAGCCGGTCAAGCCGTTGGTTGGGGGATCGCTGACTTGGTTTGATAGCATCGGTATTTCGTTGCAGAAATAGGTTGCAAGGATCACCTGGCGACCCGTTCTCATTTGTACACAGAGAGTTAAGGCCGAAAATAAGTCTTGACATTAATGCAGGCAAAGTGTTAAACGTTGATTATAGAAATTTGTTTGTTTTTCATTCGGACCCGCGATCGGCGGTTTTTGTCCGAAAGATTTTGGGAATTTGATGTGCATTAGGAGTATGCCACATTCAAGTAAACAGTTGTCCCCTATGGACGATCTTATTAGATCTTAGATCAAGGAGTAAGTTATGTTGATTTTACAAGCAATTAGATTGAATATTCTCGTCGCGACCCGCGTTTTAGTTCTTATGATTGGCCTATGCGTATGCGCGATTCCGGTCGCGGCTCAAAAGTTCGAGGCACCATTAGCCAACCCGGATCTCGACCAGTGTGCGAACGGACAACTTATAACGCCGGCACCGTCCCCCTTGCCATGCACAGGCAGTAGATGGCAGAACGGCAACCTCAACAGCAATAACTCGCAGTATATCGAGGGCCAGTCCGTGACCTACCGTGCCATTAACTCGGGAGTGGCCGGCGGTTCAGGCAGTCTTACAATTGAGTATGACACTACGAAAGGCGGCAAGCGCGCTATCGACTATCTGACCACATACGACCGGTCAAACCCAACAGCCAACGATCCTTGCGACGGTGTCGCCGGCTGCAGCCTTGGCACATTTACGACATTTCCAATTCCGATCGATGGGGATGTAACGAATGGGCCGAACGGCGTTCCCGGTGGAGGAGATGACATTACCCAGATTCCCGGAGTTTTCACGTTGTTTGGCGGCACGATCACAGGTGTGTCGGGATATACTCTTGCGGGTAGTTACGCCGGTGACAGCAGCCGCTTCATTACTGTGAACTTCACTTTCGGAGCAACCGGCAAAGTCGTTCTCGCATGGGGCGGTCATATCTCTATTCGTGGTGACTGGGGTATCGGAAACACTGCGATCGCTATCTCAGGCGCTCCGTATCACACGACGGTCAACAATGGACCGCAAGCCTCAATGCAGGTCGAAGCTTTGATCGTCCCCGGCTCTGTCAAGATCGTTAAGCTCGTCAACAATCTGAGTGGCTCATACTCTAATTTGTTCACCTCGTTTGGATTTTTGACCACGGGAGCACCAGTCTTTCCGGCAAACTTCTCATTGATGGACACCGACCCTGCTCAATTTGGCGGAGGCAGCATCACAAATTCTTCCGTTATTGGGTTCGGGGCTGCTAATACCATAACGGTTAGAGAGCCTGTTCTGCTTAACGGATATTCGGCCTTGACTTATGTTTGTGTGGAGGATCCGGGCGGTCTTCCGCAACTCGACAATTCGACGACGACTATTGATATAGTCAACGGAGCAACTGCAACGATCATTGTCGAAGAGGGCGAGATCATCACCTGTACGCTCACTAACACCCAGGTCACACCTAGCGCAGCTTCAGTTCCGATCAGCGGTCGGGTACTAACGTCGACAGGTCGAGGCATATCCAGCGTCCGGGTTACCCTCACGGACGATGAGGGATTCACTCGTACAGCCATCTCGAGCAGCTTTGGTTATTACCGTTTCGAGGGTGTTGAGGTTGGCCGTGTGTACGTAATGTCTGCACTTAGCAAGCGGTTTCAGTTTAGTCCGCAGGTGATCTCGCTCACGGACGAACTGTCCGGCTTTAACCTAATTGCTCAGGAGTAAACGCCGAGCATTGATTTAAGACTAAAAGGCAAGAGACCATTCTCTTGCCTTTTCTTTTATTCGCCCAATTCTGCCAACGGATTATACGACGCAAGCACACCGTTATTGTTGGTACACAACGAGTTGTGGCTGAAATCAATCTTGACATCTGAATGACTATCGCTTACCTTAGCAAATACTAATTTAATCAAAGACTCCCGGAGCGGAAATACCGTTAAGGCACCGTTCCGATAGAAGTTCGGCGTCAGTTAGCTAGGAGATAGATAAGAGCACCTAAATTAATCTAGTTCAATCGTTTTTTTATTTTTTTTGAATTACGCGTGTATTAGACATCTAAATACGCTAGAGAAAACCAGTACGAGTTTTGGAAAGGAGTTTACTACCAATGAAATTAACTATTTTACGACCTTTTGGGTCATCAATTATAAAAGAGTTTGTCGCGATTTTGGCTTGCTTCGTGATGATCGCGGGCCCCTCGGCGGCGCTAACCGTCTCGGGTCAGAAGGTCGCAAACACGAAGTCTGACGAGATCATTCTTTCACCGCAATGGTCGTCTACCTGGACGGGTGCGTTCAATTGTAAAGCAGTCAATGACAGCACTGCTGTGGAGCTTGCTCATATTACAACCGACAACGAACTCGGCCTCGTATACACGCCGCCAACGGCGAGCGAGACGGTTCCGTATACTTCCGCTACAGGTACAAAACCACGAACACTTGTGGGGCCTTCGGAAACCGCCAACACGATTACCACAACCAACACCGGCCTGAATTCGCTTAACTGGTCATCGACTAAGGCAATCGGTGCGGTCCTTGTCGGTGGAAGCGGCGGCAACCGAATCTACTGGATGCCTGAAGGTTCGACGCTTGGCACGCAGTTCAGCGGCACTGGCTTTCAGAATGCAAATGCTTCGCAGATCACCAAAGTGTCTTTTTGCTACCATCAACCCGCAAAAGTGACTATTATACAAGAGGTGACTACGTTCAGTGGCGGCACAGCCTCAACGACGTCCTTCCCTTTTACACAGTCGAATCTGGGAGCCAACTTCTCATTGGTCGATAACAATGTTGTTGGGCCAGATCGCACAACCACGTTAAACCTCTATAAGTTTGCAAAATGGGGACAGGGGCCCATAACCGTTACTCAATCATTGGTATCGGGCTGGACTTTGGCGAATCTTTCGTGCGTCGAGATGGACACTGTCTTGAATCAAACTCAGTTCGCTACAACTACCGATTTCGCTGCTCGAAAATCAACAATAAATCTTGAGGAAGGCGAGATGGTCACCTGTACTTACAGGAACACTCAATTGACTCCATCGGCAGCGCAAGTCGATATCGCCGGTAGGGTTATGGATGAGAATGGTTCTGGCATTCGCGGGGCGTCGCTAACGCTGACAAATGCAAATACGCTTGAGACACGCACCGTTATGTCGAGTTCATTCGGTTATTACCGAATTTCAAACGTCGACGTCGGTGATTTCTACATCTTAACCGTTAACCATAAGAAGTACGGGTTCTCGAACGGACAGATATCGTTCAACCTGTTTGACGCACTGACAGACCTGAATTTTGTCGGGATACAATAGGTAGAATCTTTCGTAAGGAAATTCGAATATGGGTGGTCGGGTTTGATCCGACCGCCCTTTTTATTATTTCTGTAAGTGGTTAGAGGAACGCGCGGACATTACCCAATCGCTTAACCTTGCGGATTTGATCGAATTTGTCGATAGGACGCCTGTTTTCCGGCTAGATTGCGCGAGCGCGGCTGCAATAATGGCAATGTCACGAGTAACTACGTCGGGATCGCGAGCGGCCTTACGTTCGTTAAACCCCGAGATAAAACCCGTGTCGAGATTCCCGGCAATAAATTCGACATCATCCATAACCTCTCGAAAAAACGGCAAAGTCGTTTTTATACCGCCAACCTCGTATTCCATCAGGGCTCGCCGCATGCGGTCGATCGCCTCAGCCCGGTCCTTGCCTAAAACGGCCAACTTCGAGATCATCGGATCGTAATAGATCGATACCTCGGCCCCCTCGTAAACACCCCCGTCGTCACGAACGCCAGGTCCCTGAGGCACCCGCAATCTCGTTATAACACCGGGCGACGGCAGAAAATTATTTTCTGGATCCTCGGCGTAGACGCGGCACTCGATCGCGTGGCCTTTGATCTGAATATCGTCCTGCGAGAAAGACAGCTTCTCGCCCGACGCAACACGTATCTGCTCACGCACAATATCGATCCCCGTGACCAGCTCTGTGACCGGATGCTCGACCTGCAGCCGCGTATTCATCTCGAGAAAATAAAACGATCTATCAAGATCGGAGACCAAAAACTCGACAGTTCCGGCGCCGACATAATCGACGGCTTTGGCGACCTTAACGGCACATGCTCCCATCTCGGCCCGCAATTCGGCTGAATTTATCGGCGATGGAGCTTCCTCTATGACTTTTTGATGCCGCCGCTGGATCGAGCACTCGCGTTCGCCAAGGTAAACGTGATTGCCGTGAAGATCCGAGAAAACCTGTATCTCAATGTGGCGCGGGCGGACGACGGCCTTTTCAACATAAACCGCATCGTCGCCAAAACTCGCCAGGGCCTCGGACTGCGCGGTTTCGAGCGCCGATTTGAGCTCGCTTTCATCCATTACGAGCCGCATTCCTTTTCCGCCGCCGCCAGCCGAAGCTTTGAGCATCACCGGGTAACCAATATTTGTCGCGGTTGCCTGCGCATCCTCAAACGACCTGAGGGCCTCGGTGGCGCCGGGGACAACTGGAACGCCCGCGGCAATGGCGATCTTTCGAGCGGCCATTTTTCCGCCCATCGCCTCCATCGCCTCAGCCGGAGGCCCGATAAAAGTAATTCCTGCTTTTGCTACCTCACGGGCAAATTCCGCATTCTCCGACAAGAATCCGTAGCCCGGATGAATTGCTTCGACGCGGGCGGATTTTGCAACCTCGATTATCTTGTCACGGCATATATAACTCTCGCTCGACGGCGGAGGCCCAATACAAAACGCCTCGTCGGCCATACGCACGTGTTTGGCATCTCTGTCGGCCTCTGAATAAACCGCAACGGTCGCGATCTTCATTTCACGGCAGGCACGGATGACGCGACAGGCGATCTCGCCCCGGTTTGCGATCAAGATCTTATTAAACATTTATTCCAGTATCGAATTTCCCTGATGTTTTGGATCGTATCTGATCCCGACTTTTGCTCCCGGAGCATATTTTATCCGATCCAGCTTCTGTTCAGCCGTCAAAAGATCGGACGATTCGAGATCGACGCCGTTAAGCGTGTATGAATAGAACGCGATCTCTTCGCCCGCCTCGTTCGTCTCTGTGTCGAGAATAACGCCGTCGGTAATTCGGCCATACGTTAGCAGAAACCGACGGCGCTCATTTGGATCGTGGCTCTTTCGCCGCAAGATCTTGTCGAGTATTCCCATTTTTAATCAAGTAAGAGCGGCGGTTTGCCGTATCGGTCACGGAGTTTGTTACAAGCCGCAAGTATCGCTGGCCGCTTGATGATCTTCGCCTCTAAAGGGCGTTTGCCGGGAATGTCGATCATGATCAGCCCCAGCAAGATCGTCAAGATTCCCTGCCCCGGAACGCCCGGCAATGAAAGCAAAATACCAATTACAACAAGGATCAGCCCCAGTACATTTTTTATAATAACTGCGCCCCAGCGAACGATCCACGGGCTTCCCGGCAAAAAATCCTGCTTATAGTGCGAGCTGAAATAATTTGCCGGAATCTTTACCATTACGATCGCGATCGCCACAAAGCTAATGATCAACGAACCCAGAAACAGGCCGAAGCCAAACAAAATATTGCCCCACGTAAGCGACTGAAAAAACATAGTAAAACGGTCGATCATTCGATGGTTCCGTCCATTCGCCGCAATTCCCTGCGTATATAGATCATTCGCTGGACAAGCGTCCACATCGAACCGACGGCAAGTACCCAGAGAACCTGCGGCATTCGATTAAGTAAGAAATTATCCGACTGCCAATTCCACGTAGACAGCGCTCCAATGATCAAAAGGACGACACGTTCGGGGCGCTGTAAAAACCCCACATTTGCCTTAACGCCAAGCGCCTCACTACGAGCGGTCGTGTAACTGACAAGCACCGACGCGACCATGCCGACTCCGGCAAGAAAAACATTCAGCGTCGAATGTTGAGGCGTCAGTCTCGCATAAAATACCATTATTCCGAGGAAAGAACCCATGTCAGAAAGCCGGTCGAGGGTCGAATCCAGAAAGCTGCCATATTTAGTAACACGGCCGGATAAACGCGCGACATTACCGTCCAGCATGTCAAAAAGGTTTGCAACAATGAGGACAATACCGGCCCAGAAGAATTCTCCAAAGCCAAACAACACGCCGCAGCCGAGATTAATGGTTACACCGATCATCGTCAGCACGTTTGGCGGAATTCCGGCGGACGCCAAGACCCGCACCATCGCATCGATGATCCGCATTGCTCCGCGTCCTATGCCAGCTCCGAGCATTTAGCTATCAGCAATCAGCCATCAGCCCGGACTTTCGTCATGAGTGCTGTTAGCATCCGCTTTACCTCCGTAACTTTTTCTTCAAGAGCCAAATGCTTTTCATTGTCCAGCAGAACCGATGCCGCCGAACGTCGAATCTGGCTCGTTAACCCAAACAACTCTTCACCATGAAATGTCCGCGTGACACTATCAAGCTCTGCGGTAAGATCGTGAGCCTTTTTCCAAACTGACGGTCCGTGAAAATCTCTCATTGCTGAAAGCTGATAGCTGAATGCTGATCGCTACTTCTTCTCGTGAATTGTCGACAGCCGGCTGATCTCAAAATTTCTCCAACCGCTGGGCGTTTTGACCTTAACTTCGTCGCCCTCTCCTTTGCCCATCAGAGCCTGACCGATAGGCGAGACCGTCGAGATCTTGCCCTCGTCGGGGTTGCTTTCCTCTGATGTTACCAGCTTGAATGTCACTTTTTCTTCCTTTTCAAGGTCGTAGAGCACGACGGTCGAGCCATAGGCGATGCTGTCGGTCGGTATTTTGGATATGTCGATCGAGTCGACCTCCATCAATCGCTGATGCAATAGGCTGATGCGGGCCTGAACCATCGACTGCCGTTCCTTTGCCGCTTTGTATTCAGCATTCTCGCTCAAGTCGCCAAATTCGCGTGCGTGTTGGATCATCTTCGGCAACTTGAAATGCAATTCGCGTTCGAGACCGTCGAGTTCCGCCTGTAGTTTCTTTTTTACGTCTTCCATAATTCCTGATAATGTCGTTACCGCACCAATTGAATGGGTCGGGAATTAACATCGCGTGATTCACCTAATTTTGATTCTCGTGGAGCGGCAAACGAGATGCCAATGTCCCTGGCCGTTCGGACAAGTTGTCCGTCGATCGGAACCTTCTTGAGATCCGTGCATGCCTCGTTAAGTGGCACAGTCACGACCGTCCCCGCCTGTAATGCGACCATCTTCCCCGTCTCACCGCTCGCCAGTGCACGCACGGCACACGCACCAAAATTTGTCCCCAGCATTCTGTCAAAAGCGTTTGGGCTACCGCCACGCTGTAGATGCCCGAGGACAACGCACCGAGATTCTTTTCCGGTAATTTCCTCGACCCGACGCCTAACATAGTTACCTATACCACCGAGTCGCATCTCCTCGGAGTCTTGATACATCTCTTTTTTACCAACCTCCATCGCTCCCTCGGCAATGACTATGTTGGTAAACCGCGAACCGCTATTTTCGCGTTCCTGCACCTTTCGTGCGATAGATTCGAACGAAAAAGGGATCTCCGGGATCAGGATCAGGTCCGCGCTGCCTGCGAGGCCGGCGTGAAGAGCGATCCAGCCCGTGTGCCGGCCCATAACCTCCAGGACCATCACCCTGTCGTGCGAAGCTGCCGTCGTATGCAGCCGGTCGAGAGCCTCAGTGGCAATGTCGATCGCCGTCATAAATCCGAACGTAAGTTCGGTCGCGGCAAGATCGTTGTCAATTGTTTTCGGAACGCCAATGACCGGAAATCCGCGTTTGTGAAATTGTTCGGCAATTGTTAGCGTTCCCTCGCCCCCGACCACAATGAGAGCTTCGATCTCAAGTATGTCTAGATTAGCAAGAGCCTCGCCGATCGGCATTTCTGGAAAGGTCTGCTTGCCATTGACCATTTTCACAAAACTCCCGCGGTTTCGTGTCCCCAGGATAGTTCCGCCGCGGGGCAGAATGCCGCTCACGCTATTCCTGGTAAGCTTTACAGTATGCGTCTCACCGAGGATGCCCTCAAAGCTGTCCTCGATCCCGATGCAGCTCATTCCAAATTCGCCGATCGCCGTTCTGACGACCGCGCGTATTGCTGCATTTAAGCCCGGTGCGTCGCCTCCGCCGGTTAGAATACCGATCTGTTTATACATAGAAAAAGTAAGCTTAGAGCAAGCTAATATTTTACTCCACGTGCCCTCAAATGCGAAGGCCGTGCCTTTTGCCTAGTCCAATAATGCGCGATGTAAACAAAGAAGGACGTGTCGTGCAGCTTTTCGAATGCGGCGTCAATTAAAGCTACGGTTTTGAGCGAACGATGCGACGAGTTCGCCGGCTTGCGGCATCGAGTCGACAGCTTTGAGTATCTGCGGGTCGGCTTCGAGCAAAACCTGAATGCCTGCCTCGGTCGAGTAATTGGCCGTCGCTATCTCTTCACGAAGGCGGCGGCGAGCGTACTCGGTCTGACCAGCGATATTCTCGGCCGTCAATCCGTTCTCCTTATCCGAGGCGGCGAAGACGCGAAACGCTTCGTAAACCCGGTCGTTTATGCTAAATTCACCAGATCGCAGCGATTGTTTAAAATTCTGCTTTTCGACTTTGAAAGTCTCGAGTCCGGCGATCTTCCCTGCTACGAGTTGGCGAACAAAGAAGAATGCCGCTTCGTTTATGCGACCGCGAAGCGGATTTAGAGCTGATGCCGGCACTGCAATATCAGGCTCGATTCCGCGTCCACCGTAAAGAACCCGGCCATTGGCCGTCGTTACCGGACTTCCGGCCGGTTTGGGTTTTACATCAAGCTCCGCCGTACCCGGCAGGTCTTCGCCGTGGGTATAGTAATCGTAGATCGAGCCGCTCGAATAATCTCGCTGCAGCGAACGCCCGAATGGTGTGTAATATCGTGCAGTCGTGAGCGTTAGCCCGGCTCCATAAGGCAGACGAAATACACGCTGAACCAGCCCTTTGCCAAAGCTGTCGCTGCCGACGACCAAGCCGCGAGCGTAATCCTGAATTGCCCCGGCAACGATCTCGGACGCAGACGCCGAGCCGCCATTGATCATCACCACCAGTGGAAAATTCTCAGCGCTCCCGCCTGTCGTGCGTAGTTCGCGTTGCGCCTGGCCGCCCGAGCCTTTTACCGAGACGACAATTTGCCCGCCCGGGACGAACTTGCTCACGACAGCAATAGCCTGTTCGAGAATGCCGCCCGGATTGCCACGAAGGTCAAGGATCAGGCTTTTCATTCCCTGTTTTTTAAGATCTGCGATGGCGATCGACAATTCCTCTGACGTCGTTTGCTGAAACCCGCCGGTAAGGCCGATGTAACCGATCGAATTTGGCAGCATGAAAAAGCTTCGAATCGAGGGCAGGGGCACGCCGCCACGGACGATCTCGAAATCAAGCGGACTTGCGTCGCCGACGCGCTCGATCTTTATCTTGACGGATGTGCCGCGCTCGCCGCGAACGTTTTTCGACACCTCTGAGCTGGTCCAATCCTTTGCGTCCTTGCCCTCGACCGATACAAATCGATCGCCATAACGCAGGCCGGCCTTGTCCGCCGGTGTATTCGGGATCACGGACTGAACGTAAACGCCGTCGCGATGCTGGAGAATTGAGACGCCGATGCCGTAAAATTGCGATGATTGCTCTTCGTCAAGCTTGCGAAACTCTTCGCGTGTAAAAAACGACGAATGCGGGTCGAGCGTCCAGAGCATTGCCTGCATCGAGCTGTCGTTAACCTTTTCCCGGTCGACAGTACCGACGTAGCTCTCATCTATCACCGCCAGAGCCTCTTTGTAATCGGCCACGAGGCGCTCGGTCGTCACTCCGCCCTCAGACGATGTACGTGCCGGCAGCCTACCAAAAAGCCCGCCGATGACGGCGCCAATGGCGATCAAAAAAACTGCAAACAGTGCGAATGGCCTTTTCATATCGTCGCAAATCGAACAAATACCAATATACCATAGACGCAATTTCAAACGCCGCTCGTTGTCCGTCATCGTTATACCGCATCGGTAAATTTACTTTTCACCGGCAAAAATTTACCATTAGCTTTTTGTTAAATGAAACCCGAATTTTCCATCGTAATTCCCGCATATAACGAGAGCGAACGCATCGCAGGTCCACTATCGGCCGTCCTCGAATTTGTCTCAACAAACGGCATTAACGCAGAGGTGATCGTCGTCGACGATGGTTCGACGGATGATACAGCGAAAGTGGCGGAAAGCGTATTTGCGACGATGCCGGATATCGCCACACGGGTTATTAGATATGACGAAAACCGCGGGAAGGGTTATGCCGTTAAGACCGGCCTCGTTGCCGCTGAGGGCGATATCGCCCTGTTTACCGACGCCGATCTATCAACGCCGATCGATGAAATGTCGAAATTGATCGACCCGATCCGGAGCGGTACATTTGACGTCACATTTGGCTCGCGAGCGCTTGACCGCAGCCTAATCGGCACGCACCAACCTTGGCTTCGCGAGCAGGGCGGAAAGGTTATGAACTTGATCATTCGCGTGATGTCGGGCCTGCCGTTTTACGACACACAGTGCGGATTTAAGGCCTTTAATATGTTAAAGTTCCGTCCGCTGCTCGACGTAATGACGATCGACCGTTTCGGCTTTGATATCGAATTTCTTTTCGTCGCAAATTATCACGGCCTGCACCTTGCCGAGATTCCCGTCCGCTGGAACGACGTTGCCGGATCAAAGGTCAGCGTCCTCCGCGACACACGCCGCATGATCAGCGAACTGATGCAGATCCGCCGCAACGCCCGCCAGCGTGTCTATGAACTGAAGTAGGATTTACCACAGAGGGCACAGAGGACACAGAGAAACCTTTAATGACTTTTTTGCCTATAATTACCCGGATTTCGCAAATCGGATCGGTCTGACTTATTCGTGACATTCGTATAATTCGTGGCAAAATCCCTCTTTTCTCTGTGCCCTCTGTGGTCTCTGTGGTAAATTTCACTTATGACTGCAAAACTTAACGTCAACATCGACCACGTCGCCACGATCCGCGAGGCGCGTAAGACCATTGAGCCGAGCATCATAACCGCCGCGGTCATTTGTGAGCAATCCGGTGCCGACGGTATCACCGTTCACCTGCGTGGCGACCGCCGCCACATACAGGACCGTGACATTGAATTGCTTCGGGATGTCGTCACGACGTATCTAAACGTCGAAATGGCCGCGACCGATGAGATGGTCGGCATCGCCATTCAAACAAAACCCGACGCTGTCTCGCTCGTTCCCGAAAGCCCGAATGAGGTCACAACCGAAGGCGGGCTCGATTGCATAGCAAATTACGAGAATGTGAGTTGGGCGATCGGTAACCTCAAAGCCGCTGGAATTTTCGTCAGTATATTTATCGATCCCGATATGAATCAGATCGATGCCGCCCACAAGGCCGGTGCCCAACAGGTCGAGCTTTGCACAGCCGAATACGCCGAATTCACGCTTTCGTCGCGTGCCGCCCACGGCGAAGGCGCCCAAAAAGCAGCCGCCGAGGTTACACGCGTCCGCAAAGCGGCCGTCCACGCTCGCGAACTCGGCCTCATCGTCGCCGCCGGTCACGGCCTGACCTACCGCAACGTCGGAGCCCTCGCCGCTATCCCCGAGATCAGCGAATTCAACATCGGTCACAACATCATTAGCCGCTCCGTCTTCGTCGGCCTGAATCAAGCTGTAAAGGAAATGATCGCAGCATGTCAGAATCCCGACTCATCAGGATAGCAACCGGGTTCAACTTTTTGTGCTAATATCGCTTCGAGAGAATGGTGATGGATATAAAGCCGCTGCTAAACAAGATAAGTACGATTTGCCGCGAGAATAATGTCGCGATGCTTGGCGTGTTCGGCTCGGTCGCTCGTGGCGAAGACAATTCGACAAGCGACATTGACCTGCTCGTAAAACTCTCAAAACCTGTTGGTTTCATAGAATTCATCAGCCTCGAAGACAAATTTCGTGAGATTCTTGGCCGAAACGTCGACCTCGCCACCGAATCATCGCTTCACCCTCTCATCCGCCAAAATGTGTTAGCCGATCTGCAGGTCATTTATGAAAAGTAGGCACGACCGCCTCTATCTTTATGACATTCTCGAATGCTGCGAACGCGTAGCAGAATACGTCGTCGGCGTGAGCGAAGCAGATTATCACGCAAACACAATGCTGCAAGATGCGCTCGTTCGAAATATCGAAGTTGTCGGTGAAGCCGTTAAGAATTTATCGCCCGGATTGAAAGAAACAAACGCGGACGTGGCATGGAGCCAGATTGCGCGAATGCGCGACAAGATCGCTCATCAGTATTTCCGCATCAACCTCGACGTCGTCTGGCAAACCGCAACCGACGATCTTCCTACACTTAAACCCCGGATCGCCGAGATTTACGAGAACACTTCTGAATGACACGAGCTCGCCGCGATCCCCGAAATAACCGAATTCAACATCGGCCACAACATCATCAGCCGCGCCGTCTTCGTCGGCCTCTCGCAAGCCGTTAAAGAAATGATCGAAGCAATTGCGGATTAATTGTGTTTGAATATCAGTTCGAATTCCACCGCGCAGCGGTATGTTGAATTTAGCCGTGGGTTTCAACCCACGTAAACGTCGTCGGAAAAAATCCCGCAGAGTTTCCCACAGTGAAAAAAAACCGGCCGCTTTAATGCGGCCGGACATATCTACTCAGATCATTTCCCGTTGAAGGGACAATTTAGCGGCATTTACCGCTTGCTAACATTTGCCGGTGCGCCCGCCGTTATCGAGAATTGCGTACCGCTGGCGAGTTCGAGATTGTCGCGGCCCTGGAGGACCACTGTTCCGGCACCTGCTCCGCCGCCGATGATTGCACCGATCGCCGCACCTTTACCGCCGCCGGCAATGGCACCGATAATCGCACCGATAGCAGTTCCGACGCCGGCACGGATAACAGTGTTTGTTGTCTGGCTCTTGTCCTGGATCTGGCCTTCGTTACTGACGCTGACGGTGTCGCCGTTAGTGTTGCGGACCTGATCAACGATTCCTGCAAAGGCGTAAGTACGTCCGTCGAGCATCCGGATCGTTCTGAAGGTGAGCTCCATGGTCGCCCGGCCCGATACGACGCCTGACTTCCGACCGGCGACAGTACCTTCGATCACCGCACCGTTGTACTGCGACGGTGAAGTAACTGTCATCGAAAAACGATCGCCGTCCGTTACCGTTTTGGTCGAGAGCGGCGAATCGAGTGTGGCGATGATCGCGGTGTTGTTCGGAACGATATATCCGTCGTTCGTATTGTCGTTCGGATACGTCGGGTAGTTCCCCGTGTTCCACTGCGGCGACTGGCTAGTCTTGTCATAGACACTCGATGCGGTAACGGTTGTGTTCTGATTTTCCAGATAGACGCGACGGGTGACCTTTAGCTGGCCATTATTCATCGGCATAAAGCTGACGTAATAGTCGTTCATGCGGTCGCCTTCGTAGTTGATCGTCAGATCACGGTTTGTCGACGTGACACTCGTAGTAACTGTCCGGCCGTTAGGTGATGTCTCGGTCCGATTGATGCCGTCGGCATTGAGCGTGACTGACGGTGCGTTACTCGATGACATCGTTACCTGCTGGCCGCGTTTTTCAAACGTCAGTGTTTCAGGCGATTGAAGGCGGCGTTCCAGGTTGCGGCGGACGCGATCCTGCTGGCTCGAATTGTAATTTACGTTATTAAGCGCACGGTCGACAATCGTCGCGATATTGTCGCTCATGCCTGCGTTAAGACGGTATGTGCCCGTCAGAAGCGAGTCAAAGTCGCCATACTGATTACCGTTCGGGTAAGATGTGTTGTAATTGTCCCAGTCCCAGTTGACGCGGTAATAGCTCGCAAGCGTATTCAGATCGCTGCGGACGAGGTTCCATTTATTGGTAACGTCATTGTTCGTGCGATTTGACGCAAGATAACTGTTGATTGATGCTGCCGGGCGCAAAACCTGGTCAATGCTCCTGTTGCCGGAAGTTCGGTAACGGTAGTTGCTCCTCAGATTATTCAATGCGCTATGAAATTCGGTGATCGATTGTGAGACATTGCTGTCCGATCCTGTTTGGTTGTTTCTGTAATACCGATTATTCCAACGATTGAAACTTTGACGAAACGAATTGCTCCGCTGATTGAGGCGGTCCAGCAGATTCCGCATCTGCGCGTCGCTGGCCGTATATCCGCCCTGATTTATCTGCGGGGTCACGTTGTCGTTCCAAGTTGAGCGAACCTGATAGTAACCGGCAAGCGTATTTAGATCCGCGCGGATCTGGCTCCATATATTCTCCGAGTTCTGCGACATGCGGTTGTTTCGCATAAAACTGTTTAGAAATACTGCTCTGTCTAGAACCTGCTGAACGTCATTAGCCGAGGAACGACGCGACGAGAAATTATTTTTGAGGTTATCCGTCGCGTTCTCGAAGTTCGAAACGATCTGATTGATCGAGTCTTCCTGTCGTGTCCCGTCTATAATACTTCTATCCAAAGAACGATCAATTTCCCTTTTGAAATCGTCTGTTCTGCTTTCGATCCGGTCCAAAAGCGTCTGAACCTGACGATCGGTTGCTCGATAAGCACGATTCTGGGCCTGTGCCGTCGTGCTGAATGTGACCGC
>DAIRVI010000005.1:0-73399 GCA_036802885.1 Pyrinomonadaceae bacterium | reverse complement strand
GCTTTGGCGGTTGCCGGATAATTCGCCATTTCGTAATCGATCGCGCCTTCGCGGGCAAGATTGAACGGGAAATGGCTGTCGCCAAGCGTGTTCTGTTCCTGAAAGACTTGACACATGAACGCCGGTTTCACGATATATCGCGGAGCCGAGAAAATGTTCTTTTCCTTGAGAAGGTTGGCCATTCCCACAGAACCGCCCTCGATCTTCGAGTCATCAACAGTTAGGCAATATTTCCAGTAAACGTGGGTCGAATCCTCGGCAATCACAGGCGTTTCGATACCGTCGATGCCTTTGAGTAATTCTTCGAACATCGCAGCCGTCTTTTGGCGGCTTGAGACGGTCGAATCGAGCTTTTCGAGCTGTCCGAGCGCGACCGCTGCCTGAAGCTCGCTGATGCGATAGTTCAGAGCCATAAAATAATGGTCAGCGTTCGCGTCCCCATAACCCCAAGCTTTATTGATATAAAGGAACATATGACGGGCGATCTTTTCGTCATTGGTGACAACCATTCCGCCTTCGCCGGTGGTCATATGCTTGCCCTGTTGGAGCGAAAAGCAACCGATGTCGCCGATCGTCCCCGCGTATTTATCGCCGCATTTTGCCAAAAATGTCTGCGCCGAATCCTCGATCACAGGCAGTTTGTGCTCTTTTGCCAACTCCATGATCGGCGCCATTACACATGGATTGCCGAAAAGATGAGTGACGATGATCGCCTTGGTCCGCTCACTGATCTTCGCTTTAATTGTTTTCGCTGTGACGTTTAGCGTCCTCGGGTCAACCTCAGCAAATACGGGCACCACGCCGCGATACATGAGCGGCGTCAAAGCACCCATATCGGTGATCGACGTGGTAATGATTTCGTCGCCCGGATTTGGGTTAACCGTCGCGACCGCAATATGAATTGCCGCCGAGCCCGACGTGCATGCATAAGCGTATTTCGCTCCTAATTTCTCAGCAAACTTCTGTTCGAGCAGCTTGCCGAATTTTCCCTTTGTCGTCGTTAGCGTTCCGCTTCGAAGTGCCTCGGTAACGTATGCTATTTCCTCTTCGCCAAACGTCCGGCCGGACGCATCCTGATCCGACGGCAGCATCATTAGCCGTTCGGGTTGTGTAACTGGTGTCATATATATAGTTTTACTCGGTCGAATTCTCGGAAACCGTATTTAGTTTCTCTGCCGGTATAGAAGTTTTAATCGCGGCAGATTTCCGAAACCAACGCAATTTAATGAGGTAGGTAAGTAATTTGAGGTGGCCGAGTATTGTTTTGGCTGTTTTCATTTTGGAGATGCCAAAAAGACGAACCTCCAAAACAGCCGGAAATTCGACGATCCTGCCGCCACGCAGATCAAGTCGTCCGAGCATCTCAGCGACGCCGAGAAAGCCCGATTCGTTGAGCGACATTCCGACCATCGAGCTTCGTCGATAGACACGGAAACAGCTTGTGTATGTATCGAGTTTTGATCGCAGGACGCGGCGGTAGAGGAATGACGCTCCGCGTGAGAGAAATAGACGCCAGCCCGGCACATTTCTAACGCCACCGTCCTTGTGATAGGGCGACGCCGTCACGAGATCGACATTCTTCGACAAAAGCGGCAGCATGTTCAATAGCTCGTGCGGATCGTAAGTGCAGTCGCAATCCATCGAGCAGACGATCTCGGTTTTAGCCGCCCGCAAACCCGTCATGATCCCGGCGGCAACGCCGAGATTTGTCTCGTGCCGAAGGATTGTGACGTTCTTTTGTTTCTCGAAGAGCGTCGTTAGCACATCAAAAGTGTTGTCCTTGCTCCGGTCGTCGACAAAGACAAAGTTTGGCCTGTAACCACTTTCTTCAAGTCCCGCTTCCACAGCACTGAGAGTATTTGCCAGGTAAGGCAGTGCTTCTTCCTCGTTGTAACACGGGATCACGATGGTAACCGACGTCTGTCGCCTTGCTGTCGGGCTTTGTGCGGCCAGAGGTTGGGCATCAACGACGTGACCGGCGATATTCGTCTGAATCTCACCGTTCAGCCCAAGGAAGTCTGCTGCACTGACACAATCATACAGCTCAAGATTTTCGTTCAGGATCCACTCCATCTTATCGAGCTTGCGGTAGTGACGGATGCGATTAAATCGTGATGCGGCAGAGATGCGCGGCTGTTCGGGATCAAGTTCCCAAACGTGGAAATAAAATATGAACGGCTCGTTTATTCGTTCGTTCCAGCTTCGTACCGCATGACGCATCAGCGTGTACGGAATCTGGCGGAAGTAATTACCGCCCGAGATCGGCAGTGTTCCGAACCCGAGATCACGGGTCGGGAACGGAAATTCCCATAAAACCTTGCCACCAATGTGAATTTGGTGAGCGACCCGTTTGTGTTTGGCGGTGTTTGTGGATGGCAGAAACGAAGCGTCATAAACAAAACCTTCGTCCGTCAAAACCTCCAGGACCCAATCGTCCTTGCCAAAAGTAAGCTTTTCGGCCGCCCGATAGCCGATCACCTTTTGCCCACAAGCATTTTCGATGGCGCGGTTCGTTCGCCGCAGATCCTCTCTGAATTCCTCGACAGTCAGATTTGCGAGGCTGCGATGATAAAAGCCGCGGCTTGCGACCTCGTGCCCGCGAGCCACTATTTCGCGAATCAAACCAGGATTTTGCTCGGCGATCCAGCCGAGGACGAAGAATGTCGCTTTGGTATCGTGGCGATCGAGTAGATCCAGTGCCTTCCGGGTATTTTGCTCGTAACGTGGTTCAAAATTCGACCAATTCCGCTGCTGGATCAGGTTTTCAAACGCGCCGACGTGGAAATAGTCCTCAACCAAAATTGTGAGTAAATGCCGCTTGTCTTGTGACGCCGTATTTATCAAAAAATTAGAAAAGAGTCGCTTGGGCGGCTAAGGCACGTTTTGATTTCGAAGCCAATTGTTCCTCGATGATCTTGACGATCCGAGCGGCCGAGCGGCCGTCGCCAAAAGGATTGGCAACCTCTTTTACCGATTTGATCCAGGTCTCGACAGAATAATTATCTTCGAGCAGTTTTTTTAGCGAGCCCGGGCTGGTACCGACGAGTTTTGAGACACCCGAACGTATCGCTTCGGGACGCTCCGTATTTTCACGGAGAACCAACAGAGGTTTACCCAAACTCGGTGCTTCTTCCTGAACGCCTCCGGAATCGGAGACGATAAGCCAAGCCGATTTCATAATCGCAAGAAAGTCTGAATAATCCAGTGGCCCAAGTAGATTTATGCGTTCGTGTTTGCCCATGATCTCTTTCGCGGCGGCCTTTACATTTGGATTTGGGTGAACCGGAAAGAACAAGCAAACATCCTTTCGCTTGTCGACAAAATCACGGATCACCTTGAGGTTTGCCGTCATCGCCGGTCCAAAACTCTCACGGCGATGGGTTGTAAGAAGTAAACGCTTTTTTCCCTCGGTTTGCTTGATAAGCTGGTTGATCGCAGGATCGACATTCAGATTCTTCAGCATGTACTTCAACGAATCGACAACGGGATTTCCGGTGACAAACACCTTTTCGCTGGCGACGTCCTCAGCCAACAGATTACGACGATTCTTTTCGGTAGCGGCAAAGTGCAGCACCGCGATCTGCGAGACCAATCGGCGGTTCATCTCTTCCGGAAACGGGCTTGATACATTTCCAGACCGAAGCCCCGCCTCGACATGACCAACCGGAATTCTCCGGTTGAACCCCGCTAATGCCCCGGCGAGCGTCGTGGTCGTATCTCCTTGCACAAGAATAAGATCGGGTTGTTCGGATGCGAGAATCTTGTCGAGCTTGGCGAGCACGCGGGAGCACACACCATTAGGCATTTGATTGCGCCTCATGACGCCGAGATCAAAATCGATCTCAATTTCAAGAGTGTCTAGAAATGGTTGTAAAAGCTGCTTATGCTGGCTCGACGAAACAACGATCGTTTGGAAAAACTTTTTGCGCAGCTCGTGGATGACGGGAGCTAGTTTTATCGCCTCGGGCCTCGTTCCAAACAGAACGAGGACCTTCATTCGCCAATCTACTTCGCCGCGCGGTTTCGCAGATGTACTTGTTGCTACGTTGTCGAACATATGCATTTTTGTCCGAAGGTCAAGAATTTTCCTGTGATTATATACAATTAAACACCCCTTGCTTCCGTTTTGCAATGAATTTTTGTGGGTTAGTGCTGGCGGAAGTTCTCTGATGGCAGTATTTTAGGGTTTAAACGACTGGCTGCTCGTCAACGTTGGCGCAACGGATCGCAAGCAAAAGAAAAGGACGGCCAAGCGCGCCATCCTCCTGCAAAACTTTTACTGCAAACACCTATTCCGGCGGACCCGTGCAGCCCGGGGCCATTAGAGCGGGCTGTTTAACGCTGATAATCGGAAAATTCTCGGCTTCCGCGTTTTTCTCCATCCATTCGGCGTATTCCTCAGGATAGGACATGTCAGAGTAAATTGCCTCAACCGGACATTCCGGCAGACAAGCATCGCAGTCGATGCAAGTGTCAGGGTTGATCAAAAGGCGGTCGGGCGTCTCGTGGAAGGCCTCAACCGGACAAACCGCGGCGCAGTCAGTATATTTACAATCGATGCACGGCGTGGTAACAATATAGGTCATTAACTTAGAGATTCTCCTCGCTATCAAGAGCAAAAGCCAAATTAAAACCGTAATATCCCAAGCCATACTTGTCAAATCAGGTTACACAAGTGGTAAAATGCCTTCGATACCCACGGCAAAACCGGACATTTTTCTTAAAGGAAACGAGATGAAAAACATCAAAGCAGAACGTGAATTATCACTGGATTTTTTACGTGTGACTGAGGCCGCAGCGATCGAATCGGCCAAGACAATGGGTCAGGGCGACCGCAAATACTCGGACCACGTTGCGGTCGAAGCAATGCGCGAAGTGATGGACACTGTCCCGATGCGCGGGCGAATTGTCATCGGCGAGGGCGAACGCGACGAGGCGCCAATGCTCTACATTGGCGAAGAGGTCGGCGGCGGGCTATTCTCCGACGAAGCTCGTAGCGAGTTTCCTGAAGTAGATATTGCGGTCGATCCGCTCGAGGGCACAAACCTCTGCGCTCTCGGTGCGAATAACGCTATCGCCGTACTCGCGGCGGCCGAGCGCGGCGGCCTGCTCTACGCTCCCGACATTTATATGGACAAGATCGTTGTCGGCCCGTCGTGCCGCGGGGCGGTCGATATCGACGCGCCGGTCGAAGAGAATTTAAAGAATATCGCCAGGCGGCTGGGACGCGATGTTGACGATCTGACCGTCATTTGTCTGGATCGCGGTCGCCACAAAAAACTGGTTGACGATGTTCGGGCCTCCGGCGCCCGCATCCGCCTCATCTCCGACGGCGACCTTTCGGCGGGAATTTCGGCAGCGGTCGCAGGGACCAACATCCATGCGCTGATGGGCATCGGCGGTGCGCCTGAGGGCGTGATCACGGCTGCGGCTATGAAATGCCTCAACGGCGAGATTTTAGCGAAGCTTGTCTGGGATCCTGAAAGATTGGGCGTCGACAAATCCAAGGTTCCGCCCGAGGATGTTGTGATGAAACGTCTCAATGAAATGGGCATTACAGACCCGAATAAGATCTATGACACCAATGACCTTGCACCCGGAAAGAAGATAATCTTTGCCGCAACTGGCGTTACCGATGGCGCCCTGCTCCGCGGCGTGCGATTCTTCGGTTCGGGCAAACGAACCCATTCCGTGGTTATGACAACCGATTCCAAAAGCATTCGATTTGTCGATACCGTTCATGTCGAAGGCGGACCCGATGCTGTTATCCGCTTTTGATCGCTATTGATAAATTTGGTCGGAATGTGATAATTTTGCCTACCGCGATAAGTTGGGCAGTAAATTGCCCTCGCACATTGAGAAATTTAGGTTGGAGGAAAATATGTACGATACGATCCCAAATCCGGAATCGCCGATTTCCAAAAACGGATACCATAAATCAGCAGACGGCGGAAAACTCATCGTTCTAACGGCCCCGCTCACAGAAGCGATCGACCACGCCGGGTATTTTATCCAGATGGCGATGGCATCGCTCCCGATCTGGATGGAAGGCGTCATTAACCGGAAATATCCTAAATGGCGCGAGGTCGAGCATTACAAAGACGGCTCGGCTAAATATATGCCCGCGGGCGTGCGGCTCGTCGAAAAATCGCTCTCGCGTGTGTACGAGAGTGACGATATCGTATCGTGCTATCCGGACGACCTTGAGAAATTTATTGGCCCGCGCACCCGTGTGGTGGCCGTTTCGACGCACAATCCGCTCGGCGTGACATTCGCCGCCGGCGTTTATACATCGATTTTCGGCTCGTCTAAGATGCCGATCAACTCGCATTACTCACGCGAGCTTTTTGCAAAAATAAAGGGCAGCGAATATCGCGATAATTTCAAGGTGATCGTCGGCGGGTCAGGCGGATGGCAGATCATCCAGACCGACCTTTACGAAGAGTTAGGAATAGACTGTGTAGTCGATGGCCGAAGCGAGTCTACCGATACGCTCGACCTTTTTGCTAAAGCGATTCGTCAGGAGGAGATTCCGCGTGAGATCGTCGTAAAACATCCGGTCGACCGTGACTCGATAATGTTTCCCGACACTCGAACGACCTTTGGCGTTGTCGAGATGACAACGGGTTGCGGACGACGGTGCAAATTCTGTGTTCCTGATCTCAACCCGCAGATCGATCTGCCGAAGGATAAGATTATGGGCGCCGTCCTTGCGAATGTCCGAGAGGGAAACAAGCAGATATCGCTGGCGACCGAGGATATGTTCATCTGGGGACAGGTGCATACCGAAATACCGTTCTATTTCCCGAACCGCGAGGCTTTGCTTGACCTGTACGGCTCGATCGTCGATACACCCGGTGTTGAGCAGCACGTGCTTAGCCACGCTACCATTGCACCGGCAGTCGTCGACCCGATTTTGATCAAGGAATTATCGAATATCTTGCTGCCAAAAAGCCCGATCCATTTCCCGTATTTAAGCAGCCACCCTGAGAAAAAGGCTCTGGCGCCGCTTATCGGCCTCGAAACCGGTTCGATCAAGATGGCCAAAAAAGTGATGGCGAGTAAAGGCGTACCTTTTGCGATCGACCATTGGCAGAGTGTCGTGCTTGAGGGCCTTCGGGTAATGAACGAGAACAACTGGTTCCCGGCAATGACACTGATCGTCGGCAACCCGGACGAGACGGACGAAGATAATATGGCCACGCTCGATCTCATTTACGAGATGGAGCGGCGCGGGCTGTTCGCATTCCTTATTCCGTCGATCTTTACCCCGCTCCACGACACACGTATGGAGATGGAAAAGGGCGTTACAAAAACCCGCGACCTCACTCCTCTGCAATGGCAGTTGATGATGAAATGCTGGAAGATGAATCTGCGTCCCGGCCAGTATAGCTGGTGGGGTCCGACAGCGTGGCGGCTTGGCTCGATCGGTATGTGGCTCTATAAGCTGCGTAAGCTCAACGGACCGAATTTTACCTACCCATTATTGATGTTCGCAGGGTTATTTTCCGAAAAGAGACTGGCCAAAATGGGCAAGATCTATACGGGCAAGCCGATCGAAGTTAAGTCGAGAAGGGAATTGCTAGCGACACTTAAACCCAAGATGCTGCAATACCTCCGCGAGGATAACGGGGACCTTCCGGACGAGTACTTTACGGCTAAGGCGGACGCGAAGGCCGAATCTGTCGCAGTTTAATTTAATGGAATCATCAAAGCCATTTGTCCTTGATCTGATCGAGGTCGGAGCCGGTGACGTGGCTCTGGTGGGCGGCAAGTGTTCAAGCCTCGGGGAGCTTTTTCGGGAACTGACCCAACAGGGCGTCAGGGCGGTGGACGGATTTACGACGACTAGCCATGCATACGAAATCCTGCTTGAAACTGACGGACTACGAAAAAAACTCCAAAAATTACTTAAGGGCCTAGAGGTCGACAACCTCGATGAGCTCGCGCGCGTCGGCGGCGAAGCCCGCAGGCTGATGCTCGATACCCCGTTTCCAAAGGAGGTCGAAGCGGCGATTTTCAAGGCTCACTCAGAACTCGGTAAACGCATCGGGAAAAAGACGTTTGAGGTTGCCGTCCGCTCGTCCGCGACTGCCGAAGACTTGCCGGACGCCTCATTTGCCGGACAACAGGACACGATCCTCAATGTGCGGGGCGAGGCGGCGTTGATCAAGGCCTGCCACGAGTGTTACGCGTCGCTTTGGACGGACCGAGCCATTTCATACCGCACCGCGAGAGGCTTTGATCATTTTGACGTGGCCCTTTCGATAGGTATCCAGCCTATGGTGCGTTCGGATATTGCATCTTCGGGCGTTATGTTCACGCTCGACACTGAGAGCGGATTTCGCGATGTGGTCGTCATTAATGGCGCGTGGGGATTGGGCGAAGCAGTCGTGCAGGGAATGGCAACGCCCGACGAGTGGATCGTCTTCAAGCCGACGCTGAAGCTCGGTTTCCGGCCGGTTATCACCCGCAAACTAGGCGTAAAAGAGGTCAAAATGGTTTTTGCCGATGACGGCGCCGGCACACAGGTTCGCGATGTTGTCGAAACTCAACGCAATCGCTTTTGCCTTGCGGGCTTCGAAGTCCTGCAGCTCGCCGATTGGGCCTGCAAGATCGAGGATCATTACTCAAAACGCGCCGGCAAAAGCCAGCCGATGGACATTGAGTGGGCGAAGGACGGTATAACGGGCGAATTATTTATTCTTCAGGCTCGCCCAGAGACTATCCACGGTCAGAATACTCAAAATTATATCGAAAAATACAAGCTTGTTGGGGATCACGGCGCTCCCCTCGTTTCGGGCGTGGCCGTCGGTGAAAAGATCGGCCATGGAACGGCCCACGTCCTGCTTGATTCAGCAAAACTGACTAGCTTTAAAGAAGGCGAGATCCTTGTAACGTCGATGACCGACCCGGCGTGGGAGCCGATAATGAAGCGGGCATCTGCGATCGTGACCGAACGCGGAGGACGTACGTGCCATAGCGCGATCATCAGCCGTGAACTCGGTATCCCGTGTATCGTCGGCACGGGCGATGCAACCGAAAAGATCAAGAACGGAACCGATATCACGGTGTCTTGTGCTGAGGGAGAACGCGGCAATATTTATTACGGCAAGATTGATTTTAAGGTCGAAAAGCAAAAGATAACCGACAAGGAACGACCGAAAACCCACGTAATGATGAATGTCGGCGATCCGGACCACGCGTTTGCCGTGTCGCGATTGCCGAATGACGGCGTCGGTCTCGCGCGGCTCGAATTTATCATCAATAATCACATCGGAATCCACCCGATGGCCCTTATTAATTACCCCAATCTAAAAAAACCGGCCGATGTCGAACTGATCTCAACCCGGATTCACGAGGAAGACCCGAAGGAGTTTTTTGTCCGGTCGCTAGCTGAGGGAATCGGTCGTATCGCCGCTGCATTTTATCCAAAACCGGTGATCGTTCGGATGTCGGATTTTAAGTCGAACGAGTATGCGATGTTGATCGGCGGTAAGGAATTCGAGCCGGTGGAAGAGAATCCGATGATCGGTTTTCGCGGGGCTTCGCGTTACTACGACGACCGTTACAAGGCGGGATTTCGGCTTGAGTGTCTCGCTCTCCTGCGTGCCCGTGAGGATATGGGCCTTGTAAATATCAAACCGATGATCCCGTTTTGCCGCACCGTCGAAGAAGGCGAAAAAGTCATCGCACTAATGGCGGAGTACGGACTGAAACAGGGCGAAAACGATCTTGAGATCTACGCGATGTGCGAGTTGCCGGCCAACGTCGTGTTTGCTGATGAATTTCTGAAGGTCTTTGACGGCTATTCGATCGGATCGAACGATCTGACACAACTTGCGCTCGGCCTGGACCGCGACAGCGAGATGGTCGCCCATCTGTTCGACGAGCGAAACGGTGCGGTTGAAAAAATGGTCGCAATGGCAATTGATGCCGCTATTCGGTGCGGGAAAAAGATCGGTATTTGCGGACAGGCGCCATCCGATTATCCCGAATTTGCGGATTTTCTAGTCGAAAAAGGCATCAATTCGATCTCTCTCAATCCCGACACGGTCATTCAAACCACACATCATATTCTCGAGACCGAAAAGGCTCTCGCCAAAGCCGCCGCCGGCGAATAGCTATTAATTGTTGTGACCGAAACCGCCGAAAATTATGTACCGCACAACATTGCCGTTACGATGCGAAAGCAAGCAATGCGGGTGTGGGTGATCGGTTTAGCCGTAGTATTTGTTTGGGTTTCGCTCATTCTTGTCGCTCCGATCGCCAAGGCTAACGGTTTTGCTGCTATTTCCTCGCCACTCTATCAATTTTTCAGTTTTATTTGCCATCAGCAACCGGAACGCTCGTTTCATGTCGAGGGCGAGCAGTTTGCGGTCTGTTCGCGCTGTTTTGGGGTGTATCTCGGCCTGCTCTTGGGTTTTGTGATTTATCCGTTGTGGCGAAATATCAGCGAGATCGAGCCGCTGCCGCGATTTTGGCTGTTTCTCTCGCTCATCCCCGTCACGATCGATTGGTCGCTAACGATTTTCGGGATTTGGGAGAATACACAGCTTTCGCGGCTTATCACCGGCCTTATTCTGGGTGTTGCGTGTGCGATATTTATCGTTCCGGCGTTGGTCGAGATCGCTCGCAATCTCTCTCGGCGGAAAATTCGTATCTGACATCTGTCACCCGAACTTTTATTGACTTAGATTCGTAGAAAGAGCAAGATTAATGAATCCAAACTAGTATGGGTTTTACAAAAGCAAATCTCGTAGAAAAGGCGAAGCACGACCTCGCAAAGCGGTTGAAACTCAAACCGAATGAGATCAGGGAGTTAGGGGTCTCGGACGCAGAGTTTCCGGATATGTCGCTCGGAGCGCCCGAAAAAGGCGAGATGTCGGCGCAAATGATCTCGAGCGGCTGGCGGATTAGGCTCGGTGCAAGCGGAAAGAATTACGAATATCGTGCCGACAAATATCAGCTTCGCCTGCACAACTTTGACGGTGCCAATCACGTCATAGAGTAAGTATTTGGGAGAGAAGTACCATGAATCGCAATAATATCTGGATACACGTCGGTATAGCCGCTGTTTTGATCACAATGGCGGCGGTTTTAGGGCAAATCGAGCGTTGGAAGAGCGCACTTAACGTCTCGCTTGCGGACAGAACGGCGAAAACCGCAGAACGCGTCGAGATCAAGAAGAATGCGTTAATAGCCGACACCCCCGAGGTAATGGTTCGCTTCAAACCTGGCGTCACACTCGAACGGATCAAAAGCCTTGCCTCAACCAATCACGATCGTCTCAGCGATGAAATCGAATCTGTGAGCGGACTCACGGTAATCGATGATCTTGATAACGCCACGCCTCAGAGCGTCGCCGATCAATATGCGGCTATGACGGATTTGGTTCTATATGCCGAGGTAAATAATCAGATCAAACTCGACGACCCGATCCAAAAGGAAATTACGAGAGACCTCGTTTTCCGCGAACGATCGGCTGAAATGCCAAATGACCCAATGTTTGGCGATCAATGGGCGCTCAATAATCTCGGTCAGGACGGCGGCACAAAGCGTGCCGACATCGACGCGCTCAAGGCGTGGGCAACCACGCACGGCAGTGACGAAGTCGTTGTCGCGGTGCTAGACAGCGGCGTCGATTTTACGCATGAAGATCTGCGTGAGAATATGTGGCTCCGCCCCGACAACGTGCCGCCTTACACGGACGACGAGCTAGGTACTTTTAACGATCTCAACGGCTATAACGGCACCGACAAGATCGCCGACCCGATGGACGACAACGGCCACGGCACGCACTGCGCCGGAATAATCGGCGCCGAGGGCGACAATGGCGTCGGGGTTGCGGGTATAAATTGGCAGGTTAAGATCATGCCGCTCAAGTTTTTGGGACGCGGCGGTTTCGGTTCGACCGACGATGCGATCGAGGCGATAAATTACGCCATCGACCGCAAGAAAAACGGAGTGAACGTCCGCGTTATCAGCGCAAGCTGGGGCTCGACGTCGAAGTCGAAAGCGCTCGAAGACACGATTCGAGCTGCGGGTGACGCCGGGATCTTGTTTGTCGCGGCCGCCGGCAATGACGGTTCAAACAACGATCGTCGTGCACATTACCCGTCGAACTACGACCTTCCAAACGTGATAGGCGTTGCCGCGCTCGACCGCACAGACAGCCTCGCCGGGTTTTCGAATTACGGAGTTAAGACGGTCCACATCGCAGCACCTGGCAAAGACATTCTCTCGACCTGGCTGAGTGACGGTTATCGCGAAGCGTCCGGAACATCCATGGCAACGCCATACGTCTCGGGCGTCGCGGCTCTGATCACTGCCAGTGAGCCGACTATCTCTATGGCAAAGCTCCGTGAACGTATCCTAAATACCGCCGATAAGCTCGACTCGCTCGACGGCAAGGTCGTCAGCGGCGGCCGCATCTGCGCCGCAAACGCTTTGGCGAATAGAGTGACTCATCATTAGTTGATAAGGAGTTAGTATTAAAAGAATTTGGTTCTCCATTATTCTCGCCACTCTTATTTTAGGTGCGACTGTATTTTCTTTTGGCCAGACTCAAACGGGTGTTACAGCCGTAAGACCATCCGTATCCTATGAGATAGTCAATCAGCCTGACTGTCCGCTTTATATCGGGATTAGGCTGTTCTCCCGAATATCCGCGGCTCCGTTAAAGATCTCCAATAATAATTCGTCCACGGTTACCGCCTTTGTTCTACATGTCAATGGCGGTGCGCGACGCGACTTTAGTTACATGGTCTTTTTGACCGGGAAAGGACTTGCTTCCGGCCAGGTTCATAACATGGCAGTTAGTGTTCGAACAGATCCCGAAAATACTGTAAAGCCTGTTATCTCCTTAGATTATGTTCTCTTTGTTGATGGCAAAACGTGGGGTGCTGATTCGCTTGGCAGATCAAAGGAAATCAAAGCCTTCATCAATGGTCACGATCTTGCCGTCAAGCGTTTAAAGGAGCTTCGTGTCGATAAGGACAGCACCGATTTTATTCAAGCCATTGAACTGGGCTCGGCGAGTTACGGCGCACAAGTTTCAAATAGTTACGACGGGACGGATTTTTATGCAAAAGGTTACGAGGCAGTTATAAAAGGTCTGCGGCGCATGTTGAAAAGGGCAGACGAAGCTAAGGAACTCGCCCGGAAGTTAGAATTAATGGAAAGTTCTCATTAAGACAAACTTGGGAATTCTCAACCATCTGCAACATTGACCTGACGATTTCGAGCAAAAAAGGTTTTGTATTTGACAATTAAAACAGAGCGGTAGCGAATGGCTATCTTGTTATTTGCTGCAAACAAACAGTTTATTGTTTTCTCGCCAAATTCTACGAGCTTTGGCACGCACATTGCGATTACTCCCAGTTAGCAATGGCCAAATCATTGCCTGAAGTATTATGGATAGGGAGAAAACAATGAACAGAATAAAGAATTTAGTCGCAATCGGTATATTTTCGCTTTTGGTTTTGGGCATACCAGCGATTGCTTCGGCACAGTATCGAGACCGCGATCGCGACCGCGACGACGATCGTTACGGCAATAACGGTGGTTACAATAATGGTCAATATGGCCAGTACGGGAACTCTGGTTACGGCGATATGCGTTCGACGATCCGGAGCCTAAAGAGCAAGGCACGCGATTTTCAGCGTCAGGTCGATCGCGATCTCGATCATAGCCCGTACAACGGAACACGACGCGAGGATCAGATCAATCAACTTGCAAAGCAATTTAAGAACGTCGTTAACGACCTGGACAAGAACGGTTATAACTCAAACGACCGATACGGTGATCGCGGGTATGGCAACGGCAACAACCGAGGCGATAACGAAATAAGGCGGGTATTCGACATTGCATCGCAGATCGAACGTTCGATCTCGCGTAACGGTATTGGATATAATAGCCAAAGCATTTGGTCGTCCATTCGTCGTGATCTGGACGGTGTGGGCCGTAATTATGGTTACGACAATGGCAATTACCGCAACAGACAACGGCGAGGTTCAGGTAATGGTCAATACGGCAACCCCGGCTGGAACAAGCCGAGTTGGTGGCCCTTCTAACTTCTGGCAAACCACATTTTTATAAGCCTGCGATCAAATGTCGCGGGCTTTTTTGTTTTTATCCACGAGTTGGATATAGTCTCACTATGCCCGGAAAGCTTTATCTCGTAGCGACACCGATCGGAAATTTGCAAGATGTAACCCTAAGGGCTCTCGAAACCCTACGCTCGGTCGATCTCATTGCCTGCGAAGACACGCGACACACGCGGAATCTGCTAAATCATTTCCGCATCTCAAACCGAACCGTCAGTTATCACGAACACAATGAACAGGAGCGGGCCGAGGAGCTTGCCGACCGCTTAATCCAGGGAGAATCTGTTGCGATTGTCACTGATGCCGGAACACCGGGAATCTGCGATCCGGGCTTTCGTATCGTTCGGCGTGCGATCGAGATCGGCGCCGTCGTCGTGCCGATACCAGGGGCTGTCGGATTTGTGAATGCAGCGATCGTATCAGGTCTTTCGACGGACTCGGTCTTTTTTGGAGGTTTTTTACCGTCGAAAAAAAGCGAGCGAAAGCGGCGGCTTGAGCAGACTCGAGATATACCGGCGACCCTGATCTTTTACGAAACGCCGCATCGCCTCATAAAATCGCTCGCCGATTGTCTTGATATCCTCGGCGACCGTCGCGCATGCGTTGCGCGCGAGCTAACAAAACTCCACGAAGAAACGGTTCGAGGCAGTCTCAGCGAATTGTGTTTGCGATTCGTCAATCAGACCGTTAAAGGCGAGATAGTTTTGGTTATCGAGCGGGCCGCCGAAAAACCGTCAAAGAGGGAAGCTCCGACTCCGAAGTCAATTTCAAAACGTGTAAAGGAACTCGAAAAAGAAGGTCTCGACGCAAAAGCCGCGCTCAAGCGGGCAGCCAAGGAATTTGGCTTGAGCAAATCCGAGGCTTACCGGCAGATAGAAATGAAGAAACACGAGCCCTAAGGAGTGTGCCGTAATCTGGCGTCACCCGACGACCGGTCGTTTTTGAAACTTGTTAGCGCTGCGTCAATTCCGCCGGCAACTGCTTGTCAACCTTTGGCCGTTCCTTGAGATCGGCGAGTTTCAGCAGCGTGATCAAGATCGTTCGCGAAACTTTTTCCATTTTGGCGTAGTCGATCTTGTCAGGATGATCGCCCGCGCCATGATAGTCCTCATGCTCGCCGTCGAACCAGAAAGCGACCGGAATGCCGTTTACCGCGTAATTATAATGGTCCGAACGGAAAAAGAACTGGTTTGTGTCTTTCGGATCATCGTAACGAGTATCGTATTTGAGGTTTAGATACCCAGAATTAGCTCCGCTGACGATGCTGCCGAGCGTTGAACTCATCATATCCTTACCGATAACGTAGACCTCGTTTTCCCCCGAGAGCGATTCGTTGCAAGGCCTGCGGCCGGGAGCCGGATTGGTATCACACGGCGCCAAGTAGCCGGGTTTTTTGCTGCGGCCGATCATATCGATGTTTAGCTGGGCGACAACCTGTTTGATATCGACGGTCGGGAATTTGTTGAAATACTCACTGCCCCACAGACCTTTTTCCTCGCCGCAATGCCAAACAAACAGCACCGAACGCTTAGGGCGTTTCGGCGCCTTGGCCAATGCCTCGGCGATCGAGAGCACGGCAACCGTGCCCGAGCCGTCATCGTCCGCACCATTAAATATTTTGTCCGGGCCGGGAGCGTTCTGGTTGACGCCTACGTGATCGTAATGAGCGCCGATCGCGACCATCTCGTTCTTGAGCACCGGGTCGCTGCCCTCCCAAATAGCAACGACGTTCTGCGTCCAGGCGGTTTCGGACTTGGTGCCGATGCTGAAATTGAATTCCTTCGTTAGTTCAAACGAATTGGTGTAGCCCGCGAGCGGATTACCCGCTTCGCCAACAAAGATTGCGTTCGATAATTTTTCGGATGCCAAAAAGACATTCGAAGCGTTGCCTGGCTGAGGATTGGATTGAGGCCGAGCCAATTTTTCGACAAACATTCGGCTGCGGCCGAACATCTGCGTCGCCATGCCCCAGTTGCTTGTAAGGAACTTTGACGCGAGCACCATTACGCCAGCCGCGCCGTTCTCACGGGCGTATGTCGCGGCATCTGCCCAATCCTGTCCGCGTGTACCGGTCAGGTCGGCCTGCGTGATGCCAGCCGGCATCGGCACCAGATTGCGGCCGCCCATCGGGCCTTCGCCGAATACGGCGATGATCTTGCCCTTGACGTCGAGTCCGGCGTACGGGTTAAGATTTTTTGATTTAACCATCCACCCATTGCCAGCAAACACGATCTTCGCAGTCATCTTACCTGTCATGTTGCCCGAGGCCCGGACGAGATCCTCACCATAGGAAAATTTCTGACCGCCGATCTCAAGCGAGGTCGCCGCCGGGTCAGGCATGTCGCGTTTTAGAGCAATTTTCTGGTAAAAAGTGCCGTTGTCGCCGGCCGGTTTAAAGCCCCATTTCGAGAGGTTCATACCGATAAATTTGGCCGTCGTATCGAGTCCGCGCGAAGGCGTATCGCGGCCTTCCATCTCGTCGGACGCAACAAAATACAGATAATCGCTTAACTGCTTGGCGGTGACGCCCTCGGCGAGCTTCCTTTCAGCAGGCGTGACCTTGACCGCCGTTTGGGCAAAAACCGTCGATTGAACGACAAATGCCGCCAATAACAAAAACGCAAAAAAAGTTCTTTTCATTTTATCTCCAAGAATTTGAGCCACAGAGAGTGCAGATCAACATTACTAGTGCGGATTCTGATAACGAATGCGGCAAAAAAGTTCAAGATCAAGATACGTGACGTTGGGATGATTTGTTTCAGATCTCAGGACCCGACGATGCAAATCTTGTTCTTGTCGGCGAGACTGATCACCTCTTCACGTTCGAAAATAAGGGTTTTTCCAGCGGTTATAGAAAGGCAGGTCGCGCCGGCTGAGACCATCGTTTCGATCGTACGAACACCGACGACCGGAACGTCAAATCGCATATCCTGACCGGGCTTTGCGACTTTAACGACGGTGAGTTTACCTTTTGCGAGTTCACCCGCTCGGTGAACAGTCGCGTCCGTGCCCTCCATCGCCTCAACGGCGACGCAGGCTTTGCCACGAACGACAATTGTTTGGCCGAGATCGAGCCGGGCGATTTCACCCGCAATATGCAAACCGTATTCGATATTTTCGGCTTCAATGTCTGTCGGTTTCCGCTTTGTCAGAACGCCCTTGGCAGCAAGCTGGTCCTTGATAAAGTGTGTGGAATCAATAAGTTCGATGCCTTCCTTGGCCAATTCGTCTGCTACGCCGCCGATGAGGGCGTCGGTATTTCGGCGCGGCAGATTCCAAAGCATCTTCACCATTCTCATATCGGGCATTGCTCCCGAAAAAATCTGAATGTGCTTGACCTGCCCGGCCATTATAGCCTTGTCAACCTTATGTTCCTTGAGGAAGGAGATCATCTTTCCGAGCTGGCCAATACCGACCCAGGTCACATTTTTGGCAACCTTGTCGATGCGCGGATCTGTCTCCTCCTTAATCGCTACAACCGATAGCGTTACGCCTTGACGCTGAGCACCGTCGATCACCAGAAAAGGAAAGCTGCCGTTGCCGGCAATAAGGCCGTAGTTCATAAATCTTTTTCGAAGAGTTTCAGCTGCTCGCCGTCCGGCGTCTGGTAAATGCCGCCGAAAGCGAAACCGAGCTTTGTGAGAAGTTTACCCGATACGTCGTTGTCCTGCGAAGTGATCGCGAGCACGTGGGTGAAACCCAGCGTTTCGCGGCCGTATCGCAGCATCGAATCCGCCGATTCAAATCCATAGCCTCGCCCCTCGAACTCAGGCAAAAACGCGAAGCCAATGTCAGCGTGTTCAAAATGCTCGCGTTTGACGAAACCGCAAATGCCGATCTGCTTATTGCTGGCTTTCTGACAGACGGTGAATAGTCCGTACCCGTGATCACGATAACTTTGTTTGTATCGATCCTCGATGAAAGCGGCAGCTTCCTCGACCGATCTCACGCCCCGGTCGCCGATGTATTTAATAAATTTTGGCGAATTCAGCAGCGCAAAAATAAACTCCGCATCGGCTGCGGAGTCTAACTCTCGTATCACGAGGCGTTCGGTTTCGAGCAAATTCACACTGTCATTCCTTATAAGGTTCGATCTCGCCCGGTTTACGAAGCATCTTGTTTACCTCGTCAAGGTGCATTTCTTCGAGCAGGATCATCTCGCGGGCGTATTCCTCAAGCGAGACGGATTTACCTTCGGTACATCGCATAAGTTCGTAATAGGCTGCGAGCGTTGTGCTTTCCTGCTCAAGGCTCTCGCGAAGGATGTCGCCGATGTCATGCTTTTCAGTTTCGAGTAGCGGCCCAATTTTCAGGCTCGGATGCCCGCCGAGCATCGTTACAAATTCGCCCGCCTTTCGAGCGTGAGCCAGACTTTCGTCGCCATTACCCTGCAGCCACGAGACGATAGGAATACGGTTGTAACCAAATACCATCAGAGCATAATGGGTATAACGCACAACACCCGCCAACTCTAACTCAAGGATCTTATTCAAGACCTCGATCGCTTTTTGTTTGTCTGTTTCGTTCATTTACTTTCTCCTGACTCAGTCTGCTGCCTTGCGTGATACGAGGAACGCGTCAGCGGCGATGATTCGACGTGTTTGAAGCCCATTGCTTCGCCGATCTTTTTCCATTCGGCAAATTCCTCGGGCGTTACGTAGCGTTCGACAGGGAGGCGCTTTTCGTAGGGCTGCAGGTATTGGCCGATGGTCATTATATCGCATGAAACGGAGCGAAGGTCACGCATCAGGTCGACGACTTCTTCGAAAGTTTCGCCTAAACCGGCCATGATGCCGCTTTTGGTCTTCATCGACGGGAACTGCGTGTCGCGGTAATGGGCCGAACGATCAAGCAGTTCCAGCGTTTGTGCGTATTTAGCATCGGGGCGAACGCGGCGATATAGCCGGGCGATCGTCTCGGTGTTATGATTCAAAACTTCGGGACGCGCGGCCAAAACTGTGTTGAGAGCCTCTTCGTTTCCCTGAAAATCCGGGATCAGAACTTCGACGCGGCATCTGGGATTCATTTCATGGACTTTTCGTATCGTCTCGGCCCAATGCGCGGCTCCTCCGTCGGGTAGATCGTCGCGATTTACAGACGTGATAACAGCGTGGGCGAGGTCGAGATGTTTGACAGCCTCGGCGACATGCGTTGGTTCCATCGGGTCGAGATCCATCGGCTTGCCCTTATTCACCGCGCAAAATCCGCAATGTCGCGTGCATGTGTCGCCGCCGAGCATAAAGGTCGCCGTCTTGTCCGTCCAGCATTCAAAGATATTCGGGCATTTGGCTTCCTGACAGACAGTGTGTAAGCCGAGGCCACTGATGAGATCGAGAACTGCGTTTTGGTTACGAGGGTCACCGAGTTTGATCTTTAACCAGTCGGGCTTTGGCAGCCGTTCCCGTTTAGTCTTAACGAACTTTTGTATGAGGGCTTTTTCTTCGATCATAAAAGCAATGAATCCACAGATTAACACAGAAACGCACAGATTCTTTTGCTGATCCGTGTCTCTCCGTGTTCATCTGTGGCCGCGTGTCTGCCTGCTTATCCAAGCCGGGAATTGACCGTCGCCCAGTTAATATTCGAGAAAAACGCCTCGATGTATTTCGGACGATCGACGGGCGCGTAATCTTTGATAAACGCGTGCTCCCAAACGTCCATGATGAGGATCGGCTTGTATCCGGCGACGTTGCCGGTTTCGTGAAGGTTGATCCAATGGTTAGAGATCGCGCCGTTTGACGGGTCCTGATAACAGGCCGCCCAGCCGACACCGCGCATCTTGCCGGTATTTACAAAATCCGCCTTCCACGTCTCGTAGCTGCCAAAACTCTCTGCGGCCGCGGTCTTAAACGAGCCATCGGTCGGGTCGCCGGTGCCGTGTTTCTGCATATTCTCGAAGTAATATTCGTGCAGAACCATACCGTTGTACTCAAAGCCAAATCGTCGCTTGAGCTCGCTAAATGCGGCCGATTGTATAGGGTCAAGCGTGCCGCCGCCGATCAGATCGGCGATTCGTTGGTTGAGGACATTCGTGTTGGTCACGTAACCCTCGTAAAGTTTAAAATGCATCGCCAGCGTCTCGTTTGAGATGCCTGTCAGATCGCTTAGATCAAATGTTTTTGCCGTATAAGTCGTATTCAAACCCATTACTTTATCTCCTGAAACTAACTTGTAAATAAATTATAGCAAAGGCCCGGACTTGGTAGCCTAATCCTCGGGCCGCGTCCCGGGATCGATCCCCATAACGCTGGCCTGGTTAATCACCTTGACCTCGAGGTCGCCGTGAACACGAATCTGGCACGAAAGCCGCGTATTCTCGTTGATGCCCTCTTTCGTAGAAAGTATGGCGATCTCGTCCTCAGTCTTTTCACCGGCATCGCCCGAGATCAATTCGACCCGGCAGGTCGTACATCGAGCGTTTCCGCCGCAGCGATGCAAAATGTCGACCCCATTATCCTCAATCGCAAGAACGAGTTTCTTGCCCTCTTCCGTTTCAAACGAAACGGTACCATTCGCCGTTTCGGCAGTAATATTTGGCATTAAAAGTCTCCTTAGGTTAATAGTCTAAATCTTCTGCTCGATTGAGCAAAACCGCCGATCATCTGCCGATCTTTACTTTTTGTTGTTTTTCATCGACGGCGACGAATATCACTTCGGCCTCAGTTACTTTCACGACGACCCCCGGCGTGCCAAATCTTTCGGCCTCGACATCCACGTGAATAGTTATCGACGTGTTGCCCACACGCATCGTATTTGCGTAAAAGCTGACCAGATCGCCGATAAAGACCGGTTCGTGAAAGATAACTTCCTTCATCGCAACGGTTACGAATCGGTTGTGGCGCGTATGCCTGATCGCCTCGACGCCGCCGGCGACGTCGATATAGCTTAAAATTATGCCGCCAAAAACGGTGCCGTGTGCATTGGTGTCGCGCGGCATCATCGTGAGTCGAATCGCCGCGTCTCTTGTTTGATTACTGTCTGTCATAGGCAATAGTTTTCTCCTATTTGCGACGCATTCGAAATAGGCTGAGTTTCTCAATGATAATAAAGCACTTTAAACACAAAGGTCACGAAGCAGAAGACACAAAGAGCACAAAGAAATTCAGAGTTCGCCGTTGATCACGCGTCTGATGCCGTCCCTAAGCATCTCGACGTTAAAGTTTATCAAGAGTGCAAGCCGATAGTCGCCCAGTCTTAGATAGGTTAGGGTTTGGGCCAAATGGATCGGATGTACCGCATCAACACTTTTTACCTCAATAACCAGTTTATTTTCGACAACGATATCAATCCTATACCCGCATTCTAGCTTTACACCTTCATACACAAGAGGCATGGGCTTTTGCTTTTCTGCTCTGAGACCTGAGTTGTTGATCTTGTAGAACAGACATTCTTCATATGCATTTTCGAGCAGCCCGGGACCGAGCGCACGATGAACCTTAATTGCAAGGCCAATCACTTTAGTTGCAATTTCATTTTCGGTCATCTCCTGTGTGCTTCGTGTCTTCGTCTTTGTGACCTTTGTGTTTAGCTCCTATGCTTTATCTGTCTATTTGTCCAATTGTAAATAGCGTCTCGAAGTTCATCTAAATGCTCATCAAAAAAATGGCCGCAGCTCTCGAAAATTACGACGTCAGCGTGGGGAATCTGATCTGTCAGTTCTCGCAGGCTTTTGACCGAACAAAACTCGTCTTTGTCGCCGTGTAAAAAGAGTATCGGCTTTGTCACCGACGTCAAAAAACCGTAGTCGCCGTATTTGTCGACAGGAGTTCCGATACTGATCAATCGCACGATGCGATCGTCAGACACTCCGACCTCCATACCGGTTCGCGAGCCAAATGAAAATCCCGCCAAGGTAATTTCTTCTAGCGGAAAACTCTTGCTCAAATAATCGAGAGCATCGAGGACGTCTTCTTTTCCGCTTTCGATTTCATTGTGAGTGCCCGTCGACCCGCCAACGCCGCGAAAATTAAAACGCAACGTCGCAAGATGAGCATCTACAAGCCCGGCCGCGGCACGAAATATGACCTTGTTATGCATCGTACCGCCGCCAAGCGGGTGCGGATGGCAGACAAGCCCGACGCCGCGCCGCTCACCATGCGGTTCCTTCAGAATTGCCTCCAGCTGTCCGTGCGATGCGGGAATGAATAGATTGCCTTTTGGATACATTGTCAAAATTGTGATTTTAGGTTTTGCTATGCGAATTCGCAAACTGGCGTGATTTCGTGATACTTTTTCATTTTAATTGTCGAAACTTTAATGGAAGAAATCACAAACGAAACGTCCGAAATAGCTGACGAAACGAGGGTCGAAAGCAAGCTAAACTGGCGCGAGTACCTGGAAACAGAACAGGCCGTCCGTGTAATTTATCTCATCTTCGGGTTCCTCGCGATCCTGATGGTAATGACGTTTCTTCAGACGCGGACCGATGCGATCTGCTGCGGCGATTGGGATGGTTATTACCACATTAAATGGAGCGGGTTGCTTTGGGAGAATTTCAGACAGTTTAAATGGCTGCCGACTTTCGAATGGCTGCCGCTAACCGTCCTAAACGCAAAGGATTACGCAGACCACCACTTTCTTTTTCATTTGCTTCAGATTCCGTTCTTATGGTTTTTTGAACCTGTAACGGCGGCTAAGGTATCGACGGTATTTTACGCCACGCTCGCCATCTTCTCGCTAAATTGGCTGCTGTTTCGCTACGGAGTCAAGCACCAGTTGATTTGGTTGGCGGCGATCATGACATGCTCGAACGCCTTCTTTTACCGGATGAACATGGCAAAGGCGCCGCCGCTTACGATCATCATCACGGTGCTCGGTATCCACCTGTTATTTCAGCGAAAATACGTTTGGCTTTTGCCGCTGATGTTCGCCTTTGTATGGACATATAGTTTGTTTCCGCTTCTTCTTTTTGCTGCCATTATTTGGGTGTTGATCATCGCTTGGAACGAACGCCGCTTCGAATGGCGGCCGCTCGCCTACACGACCGGCGGAATGATCGCGGGCAACATTATCAACCCATACTTTCCGCAGAACATCGGTCTGTTCGTCGAGCATTTTTGGACGAAGTTCAAAGTTGGCAGTGACTTTGTCGTTGCGGTTGGCGGCGAATGGTATCCGTACTCTGGAATGGAACTGTTGATGAATTTTCCGATCGCGCTCCTGGCGATGCTACTCGGATACATCCTCTTTGTACCACGTGGCGGCAAGTTGCCGGAGAAAGCGACATTTTTCCTGATGTTTACGACGATTTTACTTGCGGCGCAGTTTCGTTCAAAACGTTTTGCCGAGTATTTTCCGCCCTTTGCGATACTATTTGCGGCATTCGCCTGGCAGGCGGTAACGGCTCCTAAAATTGTCGAGTTACCAGAGGATTTCAAACGTGAGATCGATCCGTATCTCGACGCCCCAAAACCAACCGAACGGCAGGCTTGGTTCGATGCCGCGCGCGCCGCTTCCGTTTGGGTTATTGGCATTTCCCTTTGCATTTTTTGGGTCTACAACCTTGTCGGTATCCACAAATGGGGATTTGATGAATCGGGCATGATCGACGGTATCGCCAGCAACGAGCCGGGCGACAAATATAAACGGGCGATGGAGTGGGCGACCGGCCTCGACGAGACCGGAGCCGACAATATACCAAAAGGCGAGATCATCTTTAACTGCACATGGGACGATTTTCCAAAGCTGTTTTTTTATGACACGAAGCACCGATATGTGTATGGCCTCGACCCAAACTATCTTTACACAGAGAATCCCGAACTTTATAAATTGCTTAAGGACCTGACCGAAGGCAAGATCGAGGATCCGGCGCCGCTGATCCACGAAAAATTTGGCTCGAACTACATCTTTGCCGACGCCAAAGAGAATATTGATATGATCGCCAAGGCTCTGGAAAGCGGTTGGGTCGAAACTGTTTACGAGGATGATGAGGCGCGTTTGCTGAAGATCCGCGCAGTAAAGGGCGATGCTCCGGATGAGGCAAAGGACGACCCGCCCGAGTCGCCGGACGAGAAAAAAACACTCGACGACGAAGAGGACATTAATGCCGGAAATTTGAACGCGAATATCGATGAGATCGATGAGGAAAATTAGAAGAGATGTAAAGATGTGCGGCGAGAGAGGATCGTTTCGTCTCTCACTGTTTTTGTCCCTTTCATTGGTCGCGTCGGGCTGTGGGGCAAATCAGGGGATCCTCAAAGCCGGAACAGAAACACCTGTCCCGTCAAACGGCGAGGATATAAAATCCTCGGTTGTGCGTGAGATTGATGCAATGCGGACGGCGGGATTTAACTTCATTTTTGTTTTACGGCGGAAGGATGGCGGCACGATGGATGCAGATGATCGCAGCGTTATCAAGGCTAACACCGCGTCTGCAAACCGACGCGTTTCGGTGGAAGAGGACAAGGCGTTTGTAATAGGATCTAACCCGCCGATTCCGCCAGATAATTTCGGTTCTCTTGGTGAGAGGTTTGCGGTAGAGAATTATTCGTTTCAAGCTATTCCCGTTGTTAATATAAACTCGAACGTCAGGAAGTAGCGTAAAATATAGAGCCTATGCCTGAGAAGACGACACAGCCAGCAGTTGATGCAGTGATGACCGAGGCGGCCACGGAATTAAAGGGGCCTGCGACACGCGTGATTCTCGATCCTTCGTCACCGTCGGTTCGATCGATTCTGCGTGTCGTGGTTATAACGTTGTTGCTGTTGTTCGTCGCGGGATTTGTCCAGACCGTTATTTCGTCGCTGGTTTATCTATTTTTTCTCATTGTACTGTCGGTATTTTTCGCTTATCTGATCGATCCGTTGGTTAAGATCATCCGCCGACCCTTCAAAATGCGCAGCATCGAGCGATTTATGCCGCGGTCATTCGCGATCGTTATTGCGTACCTTATTGCATTTTCGGTTTTGGGCATCGCTATCTCATATATTGCCCCACGTGTGGGCGACCAGGCTAAAGAATTTGGCGCGAATTTGCCGTCCTACGGCGCGGCCTTTCGCGAACGTGCGAGCGATCTCAACCGCCGTTTCGACCGGCTGCGGATACCCGATGAGGTGCAAGCCGAGTTCAATAAAAAGGCGACCGATCTGGGCACCGGGATTACTGCGGCGGTCGGGAATTTTGTGTTGATGTCGGTCACATATCTGCCGTGGTTCCTGCTGGTGCCGATCCTTGCCTTTTTCTTCCTGAAGGATGTGAATCAGTTTCGGCTGACGATATTGAGAATGTTTCCCGCAGGCCGTTGGCGAATACGTGCCGAGGTCGTTATGGCCGAGGTCAACATTACCCTCGCGGCGTATATGCGTGCCCAACTTATCTCGTGCATCCTGATCGCGGTCCTTTGCACGCTTGGCTTTTATATTCTGGGACTCAAATACGCTCTGCTGCTCGGCATTTTGGCAGGAATATTCGAATTCGTCCCGCTTCTCGGCCCGGTGACAATCGGCTTGATCGTTATCGGAACGGCAGCGGCATCTGACGATCCGTGGAAAGCATTGTACGTCGCCGTTTTTCTTATCGCACTTAGGATCGTCCACGATTATGTGACCTATCCGCGTATCGTGCGCGGCGGCATCCATTTACATCCGCTCGCCATAATTCTTTCTGTTCTGGCTGGCGAACAGGTCGCGGGCATTCCGGGCGTTTTTATCTCGATACCGCTCGTGGCGGTTGCTACAGTCATTTATCGGCACGTAATAGAACATCAGGGCGGACGCGGATTGCTCTCGGGCCTGATCGAGGATGTCGAGTCAAAGCACGAGGAGACCGCCTAGAATGTCGTCCGTCGCCTGGTTGATCCTTTTCTTTTTTATTCTGGTTTTCGTGAGTCTTTTGGTTTACGTGCTGGTTGTGCGTTTCTTTTACTGGGGTGACAAAAACGAACCGCCGACTAAGAAACACTAGACCATGGCCGCAAATCCGTCAGGGTTATCTAACACCAATTCGATCTCGACAACATAGCACGGAATCGCAAATTCTAATCCACTGAGTTTGACGGCATCCTTGGCTGTTGTTATGAGGCTTTCGGCTCCGAGTTCTGCGGCTAGGCGATCGAGCTTCTCTGCGTCCTGCTGTGTGTAATAGTGATGATCGCGAAATGACTCTTCACCAACAAGTTCGATACCGTCTAACGTTAACCGCGAAAAAAAACTCTGTGGATTGCCAAGACCGCAAAAGGCAAGTGTACGACCGACCTGATGAAGGCTCGTCATCTCGGCCTCAAATTCCGCCAGCCGAACGACCCTATCGATGGTGGTCGAGGCCTGAAAGACTGAGGCGTGCGGATTCAAGTGTCCGAGATCTGACCGAAGTTTTGACAGACGATCTTCCTCAATCAGGTCAGACCTTGTAATGACTAGTATGTCGGCACGCAATAGGCAACGTAACGGCTCTCGCAAACGCCCGACAGGCAACATCTTGCCGCCACCAAACGGGTTTGTCGCATCGATGCAAACAATATCGACATCGCGTTTTACCTTGCGATGTTGGAATCCATCGTCAAGGACGAAAGCGGTTGAACATGCCGTTCGTTTCGCCCATTCCGCCCCAGATACGCGATCGGCATCTGCAATGACAGACGCTTTTCCATGGAGCGACCTAGCCAGTTCAAACGCCTCATCTCCCGCTTCGCGAACGTCAGCGTATATATTCGCACCATCGGAAACTAGCACCTTTTGCTTCGGATGTTCCCTGCCATAACCGCGAGTTAAGATACAAACCCTTTCACCACGCTCCGCCAAAATATTAGCAACATAAGCGACCAGCGGTGTCTTACCGGTTCCACCCGCGGTGATATTGCCGATGCTGATGGTGCGCGCGCCGAGGTCGTGCGTATCGAGTACGCCTTTGTCATAAAGCGCATTTCGCAGTTCAATCATTTTTCCGTAAAGAAATGCGGACAATTTCAGCACGCTGTCAATTATTAATTAACATCTAACAATTAACAATTAGCTTACTTTTTTATTTGTGACTTGAATAAGGCGTTCGAGGCGAGCCTGCGCCATGCCGCTGTCGATCGATTGTTCGGCGAGGCGCGCGGCTTGAACCGGATCTTTTGCAAGCCCGGCGAGATAGATCGCGGCTGCCGCATTTAGCACGATCAATGAACGAGCTTCGTCGCGGCGTCGGCTGGCGAGCACGTCGCTGATTATCGCGGAGCTTTCTTTTGGCGTCGAGGCTTTCAGATGATCGATTTTTGCGGCACGCACGCCGAAGTCCGAAGGCGAGATCATATATGGCTTAACTTCGCCGTTCTTTAGTGCGCCGACAAATGTTTTGCCGCTCAGAGTGATCTCATCGAGGCCGTCACTGCCGTAAACGACCCACGCATTTTCAGCATTTAACAGCGCGAGGGCCTTTGCCATCGGCTCTACCAGCGATTTGTGCCACACGCCGATCAGATGCCGAGAGACTTGCGCCGGATTTGCCAGCAGGCCGAGTAAATTCAAACAAGTGCGAATGCCGAGCCGCCCGCGAACATCGGCGACGCGACGCAGAGCCGGATGAAACTTGGGTGCAAAAAGGAATGCGAGGCCCGCTCCGCTCAAGCTCGCCTGCGCTATTTGAGCTTCGCTTGAGGGCTTTACGCCAAGCGATTCGAGAACGTCGGCGCTGCCGGTTTTGCTCGTGACGCCGCGATTGCTTTGCTTTGCGACGATCGCACCGGCGCCCGCGGCTACTAGGGCAGCCGCGGTCGAGACGTTGAATGTTTTCGCATGCGAAGAACCTGTGCCAGCGATATCGATGGCGTTCTTTGGCGATTTTATATTTATGGCGACAGCGCGCATAACCTCGGCCATGCCCGCGAGTTCCTCATGCGTCTCACCCTTTGCGGTCAAAGCTGTCAGTGCCGCCGAGACCTGATTTGAGCCGATATTCGGATCGATCAACGAACGAAAAAACTGAGCAGCGTCCTTCGCAGGCAGGTCTTCGCCCCGCATCAGTCGTGCCAGAAAGGCAAAGATCGGCGTCTCGGCTTTCTCGCTCGTAGCGGTGACCGGAGCTGATAACAGCCAGTCTGTCTTGGGCGTCGGCATAAAAAAGATGAAGAGAAAAGCGCGTGTGCGGAGAAAAACTCCCTTAATTACTATCTCAAACAGCAAGGAAGTTTTGCAATAACTTTCTACCGTGCTGGGTCAGGATCGACTCGGGGTGAAACTGCACTCCCTCGATCTTTTTCGTGCGGTGACGTAAGCCCATTATCAGGCCGTCGGGCGATGTTGCGGAAACCTCGAGGCAATCCGGCAGACCGTTTCGTTCAACGATCAACGAATGGTATCGTCCCGCCTCGAATTTGTCGGGAAGATTCGTGAAAATTGTCTTGCCATCGTTCGAGACCACTACCGGCTTTCCGTGAACAGGCTCCGGCGCTCGGACAACTTTTCCGCCAAAAAACTGACCGATCGCCTGATGACCTAAACAAACCCCAAGTATCGGCACCTTGCCGGCAAAATGCTCGATCACTGCCAGCGAGACTCCTGCGTTATCGGGCGTCCCCGGCCCGGGCGAGATCAGAATCCGCGTTGGCTTTATGACACTCGCGATCTCATCGACGGCCACTTCGTCGTTGCGTACAATATGCATCTCGGCTCCAAGTTCGCCAAGATATTGCACTAGGTTGTACGTAAACGAGTCATAATTATCGATAATCAGTAACATTCGATCAGATCACATAGTGCAAGACGGACGGGCCACGCACGTTCCTTATTTACTATTTTCCGTAATCAATCTATCATAAACACACTGCCGAACGAGGTCGAAACTATGTCCCAAAAATTGCTCTTGATCATATTGATACTGATGTTGGCCGGCATTTCCATTGCCCAAACGACCTCGGACGGCAAAGCCGCCGAGAACGAAGCGAAACTTAAAAAAGAAGCTGTTGAGTTTCTCCGTGAGACGCAGGCAGAGGTCGGGCGGTTGCGAACGATGGAAAATCGCATCAGTTTTAGCGCGGAACTCGCGTCATTGATGTGGTTTAACGACGAAAAGGAAGCCAGGGCGATGTACGGCGGCGTTGTCAGCGATTTTAAACAACTGATTGCCCAGCTCGACGCTCAGATGAACATACCGGTAGTCGAGAACGACGAATTGATGTCGCCGGGTTTTTTTGGCGGCTACGGCAAATCAAAAGCCGAACGCAAACTCCGCATCGCGATGATGGTGCGTCAGCAGATCGCGCTCAGCCTCGCCGAACACGCTCCCGACCTGGCGTACAACTTCTATTACGACAGCATTAACCTCATCACGAATGCTGCGTTTCGAAAGGAGACGGAACAATCCGACAAGTATTTCGAAAGCCGCCTGCTCGCCCAAATTGCCGAGTCGGACGCGGCAAAAGCCGTCGATTACGGCAAAGAATCGATAAAACGCGGACTCGACAACAATCACCTCGAGCTGCTCAAAAAGATTTATGCAAAGGACGCGGACAAGGGCGTTGAATTCGGCGCCGTCATCCTTAGTCGTCTGAAAAGCGATAGGAATAGCATTGACAGCCCGTACCTATACAGCAGTCTGCTTTCGTACGGCAGCTCCAATTTAGATGCCTCAAAAAAACCTGGCGGCAAAAAAGCGATCTACACGCAGTCGGATTTGCGGGACATAGCTGATCAATTCGCACAATTTATTCTCGATGGCTCGGATGAACCGGTTACCGGCATGGAAGAGAGTTTTACGGATCAAATAGAGAGATTTGCGCCCGGGCGTGGAAAGCAAATTCGAGCTAAGTTTCGTAAGAAAGGTGATGTAAAAGAAATGCGTCTGAACCGAGTCGCATCAATTGGTGCTAATACTGCCTCTAATGTTGCGGTAAACGCGATGGCTGCTAATTCAAATTCAACCGCCGACGCTGATCAGATTGCCCGCGAGGAGCGTGATAAGCGTGAGAAACAGATGATGGCCGATGTAATGAGCCTCGGCAAAAAGGAGTTGCCGAAAGAGGAACGTGCAAAGATCATTGCTGAATCGCGCAAGATCATCTCGCAGACACCGGGCAAGGACAAAAAGATCACGGCTCTCACCGTGCTGGCCGCGCAAGTTGCAAAAGCCGGCGACAAAGAGCTTGCGGACGAGATAATGCGTGACGCCGAACGGCTTGTAAATCCCGAACCTAAGAATTATCAGGACTTTTTGCTCAGCTGGATGCTCGCGAGCGGTTACGCCGAGGCAAACCCGGATAAGGCGTTTCCGATTTTAGAAAACACGATCCTCCGTGCTAACGAAACGATATCAGCGTTTATTAAAGTCGCAGAATTCATCGACGTGAGCGCAGAGATGGTTGACGAAGGCGAAGTGCAGGTTGGCATGTTTGGCGGTGAGATGATTCGCGGAATGACACGCGAGCTTGGCATGGCCGCCGGGCCGTTGAAAACACTGGCCCGCGCCGATTTTACCAAAACGCGCAACCTCACAAGCGTCTTCGACCGAACCGAGATCAGGGTCTTGGCAAAGATGATGGTGCTGCGAGCGGTCCTTGATAACAAGCCGAGAACCGAACGTAAAGATGAAACGGGAATCGACCCTGACGGTAATGATGTCGACAAAAACCGGTAGCTCGCCCGTGTTGAGCCCTGACTGACGTGCGGGCTACTGACACGTTTTACGCCAGGCTAGTCCCTAACAGCCAACTGCCGCCGTCGACGACCAATGTCACGCCGTTGATATAGCTTGCCGCGTCCGACGCCAAAAATAACGCCGCGCTCTCGATGTCCACGATGCGGCCGAAGCGTCCGACGGGAATCTTGCGGACCAATTTCTCTTTTAACTCAGGCATCAAGAGCCGCTTCATTCCTTCGGTATCCTCGATCGGTCCCGGCGCGATGCCGTTGACGCGGATGCCGTGGCGGCCCCATTCGACAGACAGATTTCGCGTTATCGCGTCAACGCCAGCCTTCGCCGCCGAGACGTGTATCTGCATCGGCGTCGCCAGATAATGGAGCGTTGCCGAGATATTCAAGATTTGTCCGCGTGATTCTTTCAACGTCTCAAACGCCGCACGACAGACGTTGAATGTGCCTTTTGTATCAATATCGACGACCGTCCCAAATCCGTTTGGCGAAAGCTGGTCGGCCGCACACAGAAAATTGCCCGCCGCGCCATTTACGACAATGTCGATTTTGCCGAAGTGCTCGACCGTTTGTTTGATGGCATTTTCGACGGCCTCGTAATCGCGAACGTCCGCCGCCACTGTAAAACACTCGCCGCCGCCGTCCTCGACCTCGGCTTTCATCGCGGCGAGATTCTCTTCCTTGCGGCTCGTGATTGCGAGCTTTGCACCGTGTTCCGCAAACGCCCTCGCAACGCCGCCCGTGATACCAGTCCCGCCGCCTGTTACAAACGCGACCTTACCTTGTAAAATGTCTTTGCTGAATACTTTGTCCATGATTAGTGGATTTTAACACAGGATGTTAATCGCAGAGTCGCTGAGACGCAGAGAAAGTAAATTTTACGGGGATGAAAGCGATGCAGGCAATGAAGGTAGTCAGATCACAAAGGTTTTCTTCTAGATCATCCACTATGTCTCCTTTATCACTGTTATTGCTTTCTCTGTGCCTCTGCGGCTCTGCGGTGAACCTTTCTTGCGGTTCGAAGCCGACCGATCTGCGTACACTTGTGCCGGCCGAGACGCTCGTCTATCTCGAAACTAATGACCTTGCCGCCGCGCTTCAGCCGATCGTAGACAGCAAACCATTCACTGAAGTCGCAAAAAGCAAGCCGGATTTTTCTGCGCTAAAAGGTGTGCAGCTCGCAGTCGCTGTCACAGGCTTTGAAACCTCCGAAGAAAAACTCACCGACGAACGAAGCGTCGGCCGCGTCCAACCCCGCTTTGTCGCCGTCGCCGACACGCATGCGTGGAATTTTCAGGCCGTCGGTTTTGCCGAAAAGAAGCTCGGTTCATTTGTCGAAAAAATATATGACAGCCCGCCGACTCTCGATAAAACAGACAAAAACGGCGGCAAATATTTTACCTGGACTGCCAAAGACGGCCGCAAAACCTACGCCCTCGTCATCGACGCCGTGATCTATTTCGGCAACGACGAAACAGCCATCGACAAATGCCTCGCCGTGAAACGCGGCGAAGCCGACAGCATTCTCAAAACCGGTAAGATCCTGCCCGCCGTCCCCGGAACCCTTGCCTCCGGCTATGTCTCTACCGACGGCATCGCCCAGATCGCAAATATCGTCGGGCTGAAATTTGCCAGTGAAGCTGGCGAAAATTCTGAGGTACAATCCGCCATCGCCGGAATTTTGCCGCAGCTTATCCGAAATTCCGTGACGGATATTACTTGGACGGCGGTAAAGACAGAGCAGGGAATTGAGGATAAATATCAGATCACGATGCCATCGGAGCAGGCTGCGGTTCTCAAGGAAACGCTTGTTCCCGGGGTCCAGAATGAACCAAAGAAAACAATCGCATTTATTCCGCCGGACGCTATTGCGGTGACCCGTTACAATCTTAAAAATCCGCAAATCGCTTGGCGTAGTTTGCTGCTCGTCACGGGAAAAAACATGGACCCGCTGAACGCAAAAATATTGACCGCGTTTTCGGAAGGTCTGCTTGAAGCTTATGGAATTGCTGACCCAGAAACATTTCTAGGCGCTGTTGATTCAGAAATATGGACGGTCGGATTTGACACCGAGGGCGAACAATCCACGGTTGTAGTTCCCTTTAAATCTGACGCTGACCTGTCGAAATTGAAAACTTCGGTTGTCGAAATAGATTTTAGTAAACCGATTGAGGCTGCATTAGGTGGTGGATTTTGGACCTCGGAAGACAAAGAGACGACATTTCTCTTAAGCGGCGGAGCATCGGGAAACAGATTTTTGATCTTGGGCGATTCAGACAGTGTTAAAAAATGTCGCGAAGCGAACTTTAGTTATCTAAACAAAGAAGGAAGCCTTCAGTATAAGGGTTTTTACCAAACATTCGCTGGGAATAGTAACGCGGCTGCCATCACTTACGGAACCGACAAAACATCGACCCTTGCCATAATCGATCTTATTGCCCGCGAAGGCCACGGCGATACCCAAGCCGTCTCGACCTACCTCACCGAAACTCGCTTCACAAAAACCGGCATCGATCGCCGAACAACCTCCGACTTCGGCCTGATCGGCTCGATCATCGCTCACTTGGCTCAAGATTAACATACGGGTCAGTACCACCTGCGGTAGCGGGTGGTTGAACATGCGCAGTAATGTACTATGGCAAAGTGGAATGACACCGACACTCCGATTGCTTACCTGATCACATTCAGGACATATGGCACTTGGCTGCACGGAGATAAGCGCGGGTCGATGAGCCGACATCACAATACTTATGGAACGCCAACACTCAAACATGAGCCAAACTGGATAGCGACAAACAGAGAACGAATGAATCGCGAACCGGTGGTCCTTGATGCGACAATGAGATCCATTGTCGAAAAGGCTGTTACCGAGACCTGTGAGTTTCGCGGTTGGAATCTCTACGCGATCAATGTCCGTACAAATCACGCTCACGTAGTGGTATCAGCGGGTGGCCGAAACCCCGAGCAGATGCTAAATGCTCTAAAGTCGAATGCCACGAGACTGTTGCGGTCGATGGGGGCATGGAACGACGACAAAAGTCCATGGTCTGATAAAGGCAGCAACCGTTATATTTGGACCGAGGAGAGTCTTGCTCGAGCATGCAGCTAAGTGAGAGATCATCAAGGTGGCGACTTGCCGTCGTTTGATTGAGTTGTATATTAGTGATGTAAAACCACCCGCTACCGCAGGTGGTACTGACATACTTATCGCTTCGCTTCTTTCTTCAATCTCCTCACATTCCTCTCGATCCACTTTTCCGCTTCTTCGTAATATGCAAACTTCCGCTCGTCGCGTTTGAACGCCGCGGTGTGGTTGTATTTTCTCCCGTTGACGTGGCGGGTCGGATGATGGATGTGGAGCATTTCGTGGAAAACGACGTACTCGACGACGTATCGCGGCACGTCGGTAGAATCAAGCGATCGGCTGATGGCGATGTGTTCGTGGGTCGCATCGTGATGGCCAAGAATACGATAGGTTTTGTTTGCGGACCAGGTCAAAACAGGTTCCTGGATTGCGTTGCCGAAATATTGTACGTTTAGCTCGGCAAATATCTCATCGAGATCATAGACGGCACCTTTCGAGGTCGTAACGACCTTGCGGCCACGCTCTTTTTTGCTGACGGCGGCCTTGTTACGAATAAATTCGGACTTGATGTATGCCGAATAAACTTCGCGAGCACCAGCGGGAATCTTTTTTCTCAACAATTTGCCAGTCAGGATGTATGCCAAACCCTTATGGCAAGCGAGCGGCATTTCGCGGCAGATCTCGCCAATTCTTACAAAAATTTCGCCATCGCGGATTCTAATTGTATGATTTATGCCGATATACGGGTAAAATGAAACGTGGATCGGGGGAACGGAGCGCCTTGGGGCGAACCAACGAAACGCGTCAGTGTATAATTCCTCTAGTCTTTCCGGTTCTGGGGTCACAAAAATGTTTATCGATTTTTAACTTTTTTTATTGACACTGTGGCGGCCAAAATGCTATCTCTTTATATGGGAACAGCATACAGCCGATCGGCCATATGCATCAAATTCCCTCAAAATCTGTCCGCGATGTTAGCTCAAACAACGAGAAACATACCGGTTTTCCCGATTCTCGCGGGCAGGTGATCTTAACGGCCATTATCAACGAACACTTCGTCACGGGCGAACCTGTAGGATCGAAAGTACTTGCAGAAAGGTTTGCCAACCTCAGCGGTCTTAGCTCGGCAACGATCCGCAACGTGATGGGTGAACTGGAAGACCTGGGGATGCTCGAGCAGCCTCACACTTCCGCCGGACGCGTTCCGACTGATAAAGGATACCGATTTTACGTTGACAACCTGCTTGGCGTCCTGAGCATTTCAAACGACGATCTTTTCCGCATTGGCGAAGAATACGGGTTGAATACACAGGAAACTCCGGACCGGTTGATGGAACGTACTTCCCATTTGCTATCGGCTCTTTCTAATAATGTGGGCATCGTGGTATCGCCGTCTTTGGCGAGTGATCGCTTACAGCATATCGAGTTTGTCAACCTTTCCGACAATCGGATCCTTGTCGTTTTGGTCTCGGCGCCGAATATTGTCCATAACAAGATAATTAGGCTCAACGTGACCTTTGCCAAAGAGGAACTTGATCGCACGGCTAACTACCTCAATGCGGAATTTGCCGGAAAGAGCCTGGCCGAGATTCGTGCGGAGATAATAACGCTCATGCACGAGGAGAAGGCCTTGTTTGACAAGCTGCTTCAAACAGCCGTAATTCTTTGTTCTGAGAGTATCGAGGACGAAGACGACCGGCTCGGCGAAGTTTTCGTGGACGGCACGTCGAATATCCTGACGAAAGGCGATTTTGCCGACCTCGAACGCCTGCGTGAACTCCTACGCACTATAGGCGAAAAGTCACGGCTAATGCAGATACTGACCGAATGCATCGAGCGTGACGCGACGGCCAAAGGCGACGTACAAGTCGTAATAGGCACGGAAAACCGCACGCCGTCGTTTCAAAGCTGTACGCTGATCTCGGCTCCATACCGTATCGGCAACAGCACGGCAGTTGGTACATTGAGTGTTCTGGGGCCAACCCGAATGGAATACGCAAGGATGATCTCGATAGTCAGCTATGTAGCCCGCACGCTTGAAAAGATGATGTCCACGGACATTTCTAAAAACTAGAGAGCCTCAGGTGCCTCAGTTTTCTTCATTCAAATGAAATCCAACCAACAAACCCCTTTGCCCGAAGAGTCGATCGAGGAGATCGACCTCGATGAGACCTCGATCGGATCATCGTCGTCGGTCGACGACTTTATCAAGGAACTCGAAGCAAAAGAAAAGGATCTGCACATCACTTCGGATATGACCATCGAGGTGGAGGAATCGGAGTTTGACACTGAGGATATTTCTGAATTTATTCCCAAGGAACTGCCTCCGGTAAAGGAAAAGGTAGAGGCTGAGGTTAGCGTTAAGAAGTCGTCCCCGCCGGTCGAGCCGGCGAAAGTCCACGAGCTCGAGGGTGAGATCAAAGCTTTAAAAGACAAGATCGCCAATCTCAGGGCTGAACGCAACGATATTCAGGAAAAAAGCGATCGGCGGATGAAGGATTTTGGTAATTACAAATACCGAATGGATCGCGAACGCCGCGGTACGTTTATCGATCAGATCAGCAATCTCGCGTCACAACTGCTGCCTGTTCTCGACAACCTCGATCGGGCACTCGACTCGGCAGATATGATCGATACCGAAAGAAGCGCAGAGTTTGAAGTGTTCTATGACGGCATCGTGTTGGTAAATCAGCAGATCAGAGAGGTCCTCGGCGGTATGGGCGTTCAGCCGATCGCAACGCAAGGCGAAGTGTTCGACCCGAATTTGCACGAGGCAGTTGCGGTCGAAGAGCGAGACGGTTTCGCCGCGAATGCGATCCTCGACGAAATGCTTCGCGGATATCGCATTGGCAACAGGGTGATTCGCCATTCGATGGTAAAAGTTGCGACCGCGAACTCTGATGCCAAACAGGACGTGTCCGAACCGTCCCTCGATGTTGTTGACGTGCAAGAAAATCCCGAACTGTCTCCCGACTCCTCTCCTGAAAACGACCTACCCGAGCTGATCACATCAACAGATGAAAACGAATAATCCTCACAACACCCCCCGATTTACAAAAGGAACCTAAAGATATGGGCAAAGTAATTGGTATCGATCTTGGCACGACAAACTGCTGCGTTTCCGTTTTGGAAGGCGGTACGGTGCAGATTATCTCTAACAAAGAAGGCGGCCGCACGACGCCGTCAGTGGTAGGATTTACCGACAAAGACGAACGTCTCGTCGGTCAGATCGCCAAGCGTCAGGCCGTGACGAATGCGGCCAACACGCTCTACGCCGTAAAGCGCCTGATCGGTCGCAAATTCGACACCCCTGAGGTCGAAAAAATGAACGAGACCGTGCCGTTTGAGATCGTCAAGGCTCCGAATGGCGACGCGCATATTCGCGTTCTCGATCGTATTTACAGCCCACCTGAGATTTCCGCGATCGTGCTCCAACGTTTGAAACTTGCCGCCGAAGAATTTCTCGGCGACAAGATCGACGAGGCTATTATCACGGTTCCGGCCTATTTCGATGATATGCAGCGTCAGGCGACCCGAGATGCCGGAAAGATTGCCGGCCTCGAAGTCGAACGTATTATCAATGAGCCTACTGCGGCCGCTCTTGCGTATGGTTTCGGTAAAAGCAAGACCGAGAAGATAGCCGTTTACGATCTCGGCGGCGGTACATTTGATATCTCGATCCTCGAGATCAACGACGGAGTTTTCGAGGTCCTTTCGACATCGGGAAACACCTTCCTCGGCGGCGAAGATTTTGACCAACGAATAATCGAGTGGCTTGTTGACTGCTTTAAAACAGAACACGGCATCGATCTGAAAGGCGACCGCCTAGCCCTGCAGAGGCTTAAGGAAGCCGCCGAACGTGCAAAATGTGAGCTTTCAAGCGTTGCCGAAACGACTATCAGCCTGCCGTTTATAGCCGCCGATGAGTCGGGCCCGAAACACGTCAACGCTACGCTCACTCGGGACAAGTTCGAAGAATTGGTAAAAGATCTCGTCGAATCGTCGGTCGAGCCTTGCCAGAAAGCTCTCTGGGACGCCAAGCTCCAGCCCTCGGATATCGACAAGGTGATTCTGGTCGGCGGCCAGACGCGTTCGCCAATTATTACGCGTACCGTTACCGAAGTATTTGGCAAAGAGCCGTCGGCAGAGATCAACCCCGATGAGGTTGTGGCAATGGGCGCCGCGATCCAGGGCGGCGTTTTGACGGGAGACGTCAAGGATATTGTCCTTCTCGACGTTCTGCCGCTTAGCCTGGGTCTCGAGACCCGCGGCGGCCTGTTTGTAAAACTCATTTCACGTAACTCAACGATCCCGCTTAAAAATACGATGACGTTTACGACCGTTGTCGATAATCAGCAATCTGTGGAGATTCACATTCTGCAGGGTGAGCGCGAGATCGCCAGTGCCAACCGCAGTTTGGCAAAATTTGAGCTTGTCGGTATTCCGCCCGCACCACGCGGCGTTCCACAGGTCGACGTTTCATTTGAGATCGACGCTAACGGCATCGTCAGCGTTTCGGCTAAGGACAAGATGACCGGTCTACAGCAAGCGGTACAGATCACCCCGTCGTCGGGCCTTGGGCCGGACGAGATCGAACGCCTGATTCTTGAGGCCGAAACCTCGATCGAAAAGGATCGCAACGAAAGGGAGCTGATCGTAGAACGAAACCGGCTCGACACGCTTATCGAAAACTCTAGGCGGGTAATGTCGGAGATCGGTAAATCGTTTGAGCTTGACGAGCAAAAGGAGATAAATGCTGTCCTGAACGAAGCTGAAGAAGCGCTTTCCTCCGATAGCATCATGCATATCCGAGAGCACTTTGGAAAAGTCGAGACTGTCGCAAACCGCATTACCGCCTCGATGATGTCTATGGCATAGGCCGACGTCCGTTGACACTTGAGAAAATTGGTTCGGTGTCGCAAAATATAGAAGCGTCAGTTCAAATTATTTGGGCTGACGCTTTCTAAGTTCAGGCTTCGAGGTTCAAAAGTTACTATCGTCAGAAACCTTGAACGTCGAACTTTGAACTTTTTGTATGAGCAAACGAGACTATTACGAAATACTTGGCGTGCCGCGGACTGCAACAGAGGCCGAGATCAAGCGCGCCTACCGCACGATGGCTGTCCAGCATCACCCGGACAAAAATCCGGACGATCATACGGCCGAAGATAGATTTAAGGAGGCGGCCGAGGCATACGCGATTCTCTCGGATAAGCAAAAACGGGCTGCATATGACCGCTTTGGGCATCAGGGAGTGGGCGCCGGCAGTGCCGGATTCGATCCCGGATTTTCAAACATCGAAGACATCTTCGACATTTTCGGCTTCGGCGATATGTTTGGCCAGCGTCAGGGCCGTCGAACGACCGTCCAGCGCGGCTCTGATCTTCGATACGACCTCGAGATTTCGCTTGAGGATGCCGCAACCGGCAAGGATGAGAAACTCCGCATCCCGCGTCTCGAAATGTGCGGCGAATGCGAGGGCAACGGGTCTGAGAAAGGCACAAAACCGGAAACCTGTATAACCTGCGGCGGCAGCGGGCAGACGCGTTATCAGCAAGGTTTTTTCAGCGTGATGCGGACTTGTGCCAACTGTCAGGGCAGAGGTCAGATCATCAAATCACCGTGCAATACGTGTCTCGGTGCCGGACGTGTAGAAAAAGAAAAAACGATCGAGATCAAAATACCGGCGGGCGTTGAGACCGGCTCACGGCTACGCGTAAGCGGTGAGGGCGAGGCCGGCGTGAACGGCGGGCCGTCAGGCGACCTGTTTATAGTCCTGCACATCGCGGCCCATGAGCATTTCGAACGCCAGGGAGCCGACCTCTATACGGCGGTTCCTGTGACATTTGCGCAAGCCGCCCTCGGAGCCGAGATCAAGGTCAAGACGCTCGACGGCGAAGAAGATCTAAAGATCGCGGCCGGAACGCAAACCGGCACGGTATTTCGGGTCAAAGGACACGGAATGCCGAATCTTGGCGGCCGTGGAAAAGGTGATTTGTTTGTCGCCGTCACGCTTGTTACGCCAAAAACTCTGTCAAAAGAGCAGCGGAAACTCCTTGAACAGCTCGCTGAGATCGAAGATGTCGATTTTTCGGACGAATCGTTTATCGACAAGGTCCGTAATATCTTTGGATAGTGAATAACTAAAAGTGAAAAGTGAAGAACGGGTGATTAAACCTGCTCTTCACTTTTATTTTTCCCCCATTAGTTTTTAACTCAGCCGGGCCTTGACGGCCTCGCTTACCATCTTACCATCGGCGGACCTGCCGGCGAGATTCGCCATCGTGGCCTTCATAACGGCACCCATATCTTTTATTGACGAAGCGCCTGTCCCGGCGACGGCGGCGTCGACCGCGGCATCGATTTCTTCGGCCGAAGCGGCCTGCGGCAGGTAGGCTTCGATGTGCTCGATCTCTACGGCTTCTTTAGCGGCAAGGTCGCTGCGGCTCGCCCTCTCGTATTGCTCAATGGAATCGCGCCGCTGTTTTACCAGCGACTGCAGAGCCTTTGTGACTTCGTCATCGGTCAAATCAGAACCCTTTTCGATCTTGCGGTTCATCAGATTGGCCTTCACCATCCGCAGCGTCGAGAGTTTATCGGCGTCCTTCGCTTTCATTGCGGCGGTCAGATCGGCAATTATTGTGTCGTTTAAGCTCATACTGTCAAAAATGGACAATTCACAACGGAAAATAGAAAATGGAAGCCAAGATCTTTTCCTTATTGTCCATTGTCCGATATCAATTGTCCATTATGAAGTTACGCTGGCGATTCGGCATTATTGTAGGCTTGTTCTTGGCGATTTTTTCGTTGTATCCGCAGTTTAAGACGCTCTATCTTCGCGGGGCCGAGTGGAACGGCCATTATGCTTACAACGACATTGACGAGGTCGCTTATGCCTCTTATTTGAAGGCTCTCATAGACGGCCGCCCGCGAAAAAATGACCCCTACACCGGACGCGACGATTCACCTGAAAACCCACAGCCCGAATCGCTATTTTCGATACAGTTTGCCGCACCATATACGATCGCAATTCCAGCTCGAATTCTCGGCATCGGAGCTCCTTGGGCGATGACCATTTCGGGCGCCGTGGCTGCGTTTCTGACTGCGCTGGTGATATTTTGGCTATTAGGTATGATCACAGGCGATTCACTGTTTGCGATGGCCGGCAGTTTGATCGTGTTAACCGGAGGTGCGCTTTTTGCAGGCGAAGGAGCTATCGGCGAGATACTCGGTACGGGGTATTCGTACCCTTATTTTCCGGGATTTCGGCGTTACATCCCGGCCGTGGCATTCCCGGCTTTCTTCATTTTTGTAGCGTTGATTTGGAAGGTTTTTGCCGGCGAACAAAAGGAAATTCATTCGAGATCCAGAATCAACAGTTTGAATTCAGAAGTTTCCGCTTTTCCTTTTTTAACCGTCTCTCTTTCCGCCGTGGCTTTTGGCTACACTGTATTCTCGTACTTTTACGTTTGGACAACAGCGGCGGCGTGGCTGACGGGACTAGTGCTGATATTGCTGTTGTTGCGGCCTGAAGACGTGTGGACGGACTTAAAGCGGCTGTTGATACTCGGGGCAGGCTGCCTGATCTTTCTCGCTCCGTACGCTTATCTGCTCTCAAGGCGTTCCCACACGATGGACGACGTGCAGATGCTTGTCCTCACACGCGAACCCGACCTGACACGCCCGCCAGAACTAATCAGTTTCGGTGTTCTAATAGTAATTGCCGCTGCGATTTTTCTGAAAACGATCGAGTTAAAAGATCGCGGAACGCTCTTCGCGATTTCACTGGCCATGGTGCCAATCATCGTATTTAACCAACAGATCATCACCGGACAATCGCTCCAGCCTATCCATTATCAGGTCTTTATTGGTAATTACGTGGCCGGATTGGCGGCGATGGTCACGGCCGGGATCATTTGGCGTGCAGCCCGAGGCCGGAACACGATAGCCGCAAGGCTTGTTTTCGCAACAGTTGCATTGCTCGCGGCCATTTGGGGATTTGTCGAATGTCACTACACTGTGCGAATTTTGGATGAGGTAAATGTCGTTCGCGATGAGGCATTGCCCGTTGCACGCCGCTTAACGGAACTCGCGAAAAGCGATCCCGATCCGCACCGAAGCGTTGTACTTCATTTCGGTATTGCCGAGGCGGACGACCTGCCTACGATTGCTCCGCAAGCGGTTCTATGGGCACGGCACCAGCACGTTTTTGCCGGAGTAACCTGGCAGGAGAATAAAGAGCGTTACTATCAACAGCTTTACTACGACGGCGTTAACGAGCGGCAGTTGGCTGAGAGAATAAAACGGGAGGGCGATGTTGTTTCGCTCATTGCTCTATTCGGTTGGGGCAGGCACACCGACCGTTTGAACTCAGAATACAAGCCGCTTTCGTTTACTGAGGTCGACGACGAAGTTCGAAAATACGGCGAATATGTCAGGACTTTCGATGCCGGGCAGGCGGGAGCCACGCAGCTAAACTATTTGATTGCTCCTAGTGGAAGGACTGAACCCTTTTTCGCCGTTGTCGACAAATGGTACGAAAGAGATGCGGGCGAGGTATATGGCAAATACGTGCTCTATAAATTAAAATTGCGTAAAAATTAACAAAAAAAAGACCGTCCAATCGGACAGTCCAGTTTTTATAACTATTAGATATTAAAACAACTTAAGCGGCCAAAAGGTCGTTTGAAGTTTCGGCAAAGACACGTCTGCCGTTCAAGGCATCATCGATGATCTCGCGTACAGCGGATGCATCAGGATTGACGTCCATCCGCGCACATGCACGAAGATGTCTGATGATGCCTTCTGCCGCGATATCCACCGCGTCGCCATTCAATTTAGAAAACCGACGTGCCTGGATATGGTCAATTTGCAAGACTCTGTCCTGCAAGGTCATTGGTCTAGCTGCTGCCACTTTTTATTCTCCTATGTTTCAAATTTTCTACCCTTTCGGGAGAGCCAGTCTTGCCATACCTGACAATACCGACCGGAATAACACGAAACAAAATGCGATCCCGGCAAACTAAGTTGAAATCTTCAGCCAAATAGTTGCTGAAAAAAAATAATCTAACGGCCTCGGTTCCAACTGTAACAAGATGTTAACAAAAAAAATCTTGAATGTCACTACTTTTTTTTGGACCACGGCGGCTCTCCTAAAAAAAAGAAAAACCGGCAAACCACAAGATTTGCCGGTTAGTGAAATAAATCTCACATTATACGGTATGTCTAGCCAACCGAGTCTTTCATCGCTTTGCCGATGCTGAACTTGACAGTGGTCTTTGCCGGGATCTTGATAACGGCACCGGTTGCCGGGTTACGACCATCACGCGCCTTGCGGTGTGTCTTCTTCAATTTACCGAATCCGGGAACGGTAAATTCACCATTTGTCTTGACCTCTTTCGAAGCGAGAGCGGCGAGAGCATCGAACATTGCTTTAACCTCGGTCTTCTTGCAACCTGTCGAATCCGCCAATTTGCTGATAATTTCTGTTTGTGTCATACGAGCCATAATTTAGTTAGCCTCCAGTTTTGTTTGTGAATATAAATACATCCTAAGTGAATCGCTTTGCCTGCAAAAACGCTTTGGCAAAAGGGGGAAAATGACCAATCACAAACTTCCTGACTGGTCGGGGCGGCAAGATTCGAACTTGCGGCCTCACGGTCCCAAACCGTGCGCACTACCAGGCTGTGCTACGCCCCGTCTGTTTCACTATGGAAACGATTCCAAGTGTCGAATTCTAAGCTGGAAAATCTTTAAGGTCAAGTCAAATCACGCTAAAATCCCGTAAAAATGGGATTATTTGCTTAAAAGCACGTGCGCGATGGCTTATTTTTTGCTTTACTACGTCTGGCAGCTCGCCAAACGTTCGATCAAAGCCGTCCGGAATGAAGATTGGATCGTAGCCAAAACCGCCATTTCCACGCGGTTCGGACGCGATCTTTCCCTCACAAATGCCACTGGCACTGAAAATAATATTGCCCTTTTTGTCTGAGATCGCCATCGAGCAAACAAAGCGTGCCCGACGCTCAATGTCGCCGGTTTCTGCAATCTCGGCCAGCAGTTTCGACATCTTGGTCGCAAAATCCGTGTCTAAACCGCCGTATCGCGACGACAAGATGCCCGGACGCAAGTCGAGTGCCGCAACCTCGAGGCCTGAATCGTCGGCGATCGCGACCAGGCCGGTTTGAATCGCGTATCCGCTTGCTTTAAGTCTGGCGTTTTCATCAAATGTGTTTCCCGTCTCCTCGACCTCTGAAATAGTAGGGAAGTCCGTCAGGCTAAACAATTCCAGGGGTAGAGTGAGGGCAAATCCTGTCAGCTCAACCACTTTTCCGGGATTATTGGTTGCTATCAGCAATTTTCGAAGTTGGAGTGACATTGTAGGTACGCCCTGTCAAAGCAATTTAATCCGTTCGTCGAGCAACCGGACACGACGATTTAGCCGTCGATCTCGAAATCCCGAGAATTATTTTTTTGTTGCCAAACATATGTAAATAAAGGTATAAATAGAAGAGCGGCCATTCCGCGTCTATCCCACGCTTTTGCTTAATTCTTTGTGAGGAAATACCAATTTGCAAGCCGTTTTGATCGAAAATCAAGTAGAAGTTCGCCCTGATAGCGATACGTCGCAAAAGGTGGACAAGCGAAAATCAATGCGGCCATCAATAAATGAGGGTGAGATCCTGTGTGAGCTTGGCATTTGGTTGTCCGGGCTCGAGAGTTTCCTCGCCTCGGGGCATCATTCGTTCGCGGATTCGCGCGACGCAAAGGCTCTGCCTGATGCAACCCGCGAATTTCGGCTTGTTCACTCGACGCTCCAGCGATGTGCGATGTTGAATGCGAGGCTGCTGAGCGCGAGCGTGTCGGACGTGATTGCCGACGCGTCGGTGGCTCAAAAGATCAGTTCCGGCGAATTGAACGACCTTTACTCGGTGCTCCGCGAAGCGACGCTTATGAGCGAAGGACTGATCTCATGCGATTCGCTTGGCTTTGGAGAATGGAAGTCCTGGAGCAATTTGCTTTCAGAAAAGTTTCGCGCCGTTCCCGCATTTGCAAAATCCATTTTATTTGCCGAGGAGGCAGGTGAGAAATTTCTGCCCGTTCAGTTAAAAGAATTATCAGAAAGTAAAGGCTATTTGAACGCGGAACACGCTGAGCTCGCTTTGGTCCTGCCGAGATTTGGAAGAATTCTCAAATGGCTAAGCGTTGTCGGCAAAATGCTTGAAACCGATGAGCCGTTAAAGCCCGCGTTGCTCATCTTTTCTCGGGTCAACGAGCAGATCTTTGAATTAACCAGCTATATTGATAATCGCCTTGTGCGTTTTCCGGATCAAGAAGCCGAGCTATTTGCTTCGCTTGACGCGGCGTCTTACACAGCCTCGATCGAACTAAAAAAAGTTTATACGCAAGAGCTGGCGGGTTTGGCACGTATGCGGCCGACACCGTCGATCTATGCCCGAATGGAGACGGCACACTCTCTCTTGAACGAAGGCTTTCAGCAGATACTTGTTGGGTTTGCTCGGATGCTCGATCCTAAGGCGGATGTCTTTGGACTCTTTCCGAATTTTCTCAAAAAACTCGAGCAGACAATTGTTCTCCGGAATGAGCTTGGGGCAGTCGTCCAGATCGTGCAGGCCGCAGAAAAGAATCCCGAAAAGCGACAAATTGACGCGATGCAAAAGAAGCTGCGTGAGTTCTTAAAGGGAACCGTCCATTACCTTTTTTACAAAGATACGGAAACTGTAGAGCGTTTTGTCGAAGAAATCCTCGTGACTAAGCAAAACAAGGACCTCGTTCCGATCCTGCATCGCCTCGGGGCATATCTCGAGACCTTGTTCGGTCAGGTCAAACTTAGAGCGGTTCTGGAATTGGATCCATTTGATCCCAAGGATTAGTTTTCACTGCGACCGCAGCGTCGCCAGCGGTTTACGAAATAGGACATCGAAACTTGCCGCAGCGCCAACAATCGTGACAAGCAATGCGGTCACGATCACACCTGCGGCGGTCAAAATCGGATCGAATTCCCAATCGATATCCATCAGATATCTCGTCACAATATACGATAGGCTGACGGCAAATCCTGTTGCTATTGTTCCGGCCAGCAATCCAAGGAGGCCGTACTCCGCAAAAAGTATTGTCGCAAGCGTTCGTCGATTTGCGCCGAGCGTCTTAAGGATCGCATTCTCGTAGATTCGCTGTGATTTGGTGAGCGCGACCGAACCGATGAGTATCAAAATGCCGCTCAGGAGCACAAAGCTGCCGACAAAAGAGACGGCGATAACGAAATTATTTACGAGGCGGTTGACGGCGGCAATTATGTCGGCCACGTCAAATATCTGCACATTGGGGAATTTATCGAGAACCTCACGCTGAAGCCGCTGGCGGTCGGTCGCCGGTACATGGTTCAAAATAGTCACCGCGAAACTCTGCGGAGCTTTTTCGAGCGTTCCGGGGCGGAATACAAAAACGAACGCAGTTCGTGCATTACGTACATCGATCTTTCTGATATTAGCTACGCGGGCTGTGATCTTGCGTCCCGATATGTCGAATGTCATCGAGTCGCCGGGTGAGACGTTGAGAGTCTTTGCCATCGTTTCTTCGACCGAAACCTCGGGTGTATCCGACGATTGAGCAGCGTCCCACCAACTGCCGGAAACGACGGTTTCATTTTCTTCGGTTTTGTCGCGGTAGCTGATGGCGAATTCGCGCCCGATCTGTCCCTGCTGCTGTTTGACCTCACGCTGTTGATAATCGATCGGCTCGCCGTTAACAAAAGCTATCCGTGCCCGTACGGTCGGCACCTCGTCGGGTTTTTCGCCTGTCCGCTGTTCGATCATCTTCGAAACGTCCCCGATCTGACTCTTTTGAATATCAACAAAAATAAGGCTTGGAAGCCGCCGATTGCGCGAAAAATCAAACTCCCGCACTAGATTGGTCTGCATTATCTGAACGGTGATCACGACAAAGGCGCCGAGCCCGACCGCGAGGAGTATGATACGCGTTTGATTACCCGGCCTGTAAAGCGAATTGACAGCCTGTCGGACGGAAAACGAGCTCACGCCTTTAACCTTTTTCAAAAGCCACGTCAGAACGGCGGCCGATAGATATAGCACCAATCCGGTTGCCGCAAGCCCGCCCAGAAAAAAAACCCCGACTTTCAGCGAACCGGCTTGCCAAACCGCAAGGCCAAGTAACGCGGCGAGACAGACGAAGCCGAATATCCATTTAGTTGGATCAAGTTTTGAAAGATTTACATTATTTTCGTCGCGGAGCAACAGCTTTGGTTTTATTGTACGGATCTGCAATAGCGGCAGCGCTGAAAAAAGCACCGAGATCAGAACACCCAACACAATTCCTTGTGCCGCAGCCGGGAAATTAATGGCATAGCTCATTTTCGCGGGCAGAGCGTCAATAAATCGCCAGCGCGCCAGCCACAAACCGCATTGTGCAAGGAACACCCCGAAAAGACTGCCGACCAGCCCGAGCGTCAGGATCTGCAGCAGATACACCGTTATTATCCGCGTTCCGCTTGCACCGAGGCATTTGAGGATCGCGACGGTTTTTCGCTTTTGTTCGACAAAGGCACGAGCCACATTCCAAACGCCGACGCCGCCAAGCACTAGTATTAAGAGACCGGTTAGAGAGAGGTAGTTCTCGGTTCGCTCAAATTGCGCGCTCAGATTTTCCTGCTGCTCGCGATACGAACCGACCTGAACCGTCGTTCCCTTAAGAGCATCGCGAAGCTGCTTTACCAGTTCAGTTGGATTTTCAGATGTACGATAAAGGATCCTTCGGCGAACACGGCTCGAATTTCGTGTAATGCCGGCATCATCAAACGCCTTTTTTTCCACAAAGACCCGGGGACCAAGACGGAATCCGCTCGACCCGCCAGGTTCCTCGTCAAATGCGGCGCGTATCACGAATTCACTCTCGCCGATCCGGAGTTTGTCGCCAATCTTTACCTTAAGCTCCTCAAGCAGGATCTTTGCGACGACCGCTCCTTTATTTTCAAGCAGTTTGAAATCGAATGGCTCGCCCGACGAAAGTGTGAAAGTGCCGACCAGCGGAAAGGGCGGCTCAATGCCGCGCAATTCGACAAATTCGAGGGTCTCGTTCGATACGTCGGCCGGGCGCGCCATTGACGCGGTCGAGATAGTCTCGTTTCTCGCCTCTACAATCGAAGATCGCCCAACGACGTCCTCGATCTTTGAGACGTCAGTCGGCGAAAAATCGTTCGTCGATGATACCTCGACATCTGCGGTCATCAGGGCACGAGCGTCATTGCCCACGACCTTTGTCAGATTCTGAATCAACGAACGCAAAGCAACGACCGACCCTACACCTAGGGCGATACATAAAAAGAAAAATAGCAGCCGCCGCCATGAAGAGCGGATCTCGCGTCGGGTTAAATTAAAGATAAATCTCATTACCTATAGCTCTCGTCACTCGTCGCTCGAAACACGCCCGTCCGTTAAGACGATTCGCCGCTGAGCCTGCGCAGCGAGCGCCGCGTCGTGCGTTACCAGGATCAATGTCACGTCGTTCTGCTTATGCAGGTTCTTCATCAGGTCAAAAATATGCTGACCATTTTTTGTATCTAGATTTCCGGTCGGTTCGTCCGCGAGCAGTATTTTCGGTGAATTGGCGAATGCCCGTGCGATCGCGACGCGCTGCTGTTCGCCGCCCGAAAGCTCAGCCGGATAGTGATGTCCACGATTCGTGAGATCGACTTGTTCGAGCAGTTGGTCGGCACGGCTGCGCACATCCGCTAGGCCGAGTATCTCCATCGGTATAACGACGTTCTCGTGGGCCGTCAGGCTTGGGATAAGATGAAACGACTGAAACACAAAGCCGATCTTCTCGCTGCGGATCCTCGCAAGACCGTCCTCGCCCATCTTTGTGATCTCGTCGTCGTCGATCAGGATGCTGCCCGTCGTCGGTGCGTCAAGACCCGCAATTAGGCCGAGGAGCGTAGATTTGCCGCTGCCCGAGGCACCGGTAACGGCGACGAATTGCCCGTCCGGTATCTCAAAAGAAACATCATCGAGTATCGTCAAGTCCTCAGTGCCCGATTGGACGATTTTGGTTACATTCCTTAATTCGATCATAGAATTTGCATCTTTCGGTACCGCTTTAGCGTACAATAAAGTGTCAATTTATGCGTTGTCATATTCGAAAAACGGCAGTTGTAGGTTTCATATTTCTCACGTCATTGCTCTTATCTTGCGGCAGTTCCGGCAGCCGATCAGGAACCGTCACCGCTACAAATAAGCCGCTTGCAACACCGCAGATCATGGCGAGCCGGCCTAAGATAATTGCGTTTGGCGACAGCCTGACGGCGGGATTTGGCCTAACGGAAAAGGAATCATACCCGTATTTGCTTCAGGAAAAACTCAAAGCCGATGGCTATGATTTTGAGGTTGTTAACGCCGGAGTTTCTGGTGACACGAGCCTCGGTGGGCTTGAACGAAGCGATTGGGTGCTGGAGCAGGAGAATGCCAAGATTCTCATACTCGAACTCGGCGCCAATGACCTGCTTCGCGGCGTTCCGGTTGCGAAAATGAAGGATAATCTCGATAAAATAATCCGCAAGGCCAAGTCAAAAAACCTCAAAGTTCTACTCTGTGGAATGCTCGCGCCGCCGACTATGGGCGCCGCGTATCAGCGGGATTTCATGCTTGCCTTTCCGGACCTCGCCAGCGAGCACAAGGTCGAATTCCTACCTTTTTTGCTCGATAACATAGCGACAAAAAAAGAGCTCAATCAGCCCGACGGCATCCACCCGAATGCAGACGGCGCAAAGATCATGACTGAGAATGTCTACAAGGCCCTCAAACCCATGCTGCGAGAGTAGACTGTATGAACGTCACCCATCTCGAATGCGCCCTCTGCGGCCTGCGGCATGAGGCGAATACGCTGCAAAATCTCTGTATCACCTGCGGCAAGCCTTTGCTTGTTCGCTATGATCTCGAAAAAGCGGCGGTGACATTTACACGCGATTCGCTGAAGACACGCGAACCGAACCTGTGGCGTTACCGTGAGGTTTTGCCGGTTGAGGATGCGGCGAACGTTGTCACCTTGGGCGAAGGCTGGACGCCTTTGTTTCGAACGGACAGGCTAGCGGCGACCTTGCCTATCAAACTCGACCTCTACATCAAAGATGAAGGCCAGAATCCGACGCAGTCGTTCAAAGCTCGAGGAATGACCGCCGCGATCTCGATGGCGAAAGAGCTTGGCGTGACAAAACTCGCCGTGCCAAGTGCCGGAAACGCCGCCGGAGCGATGGCCGCCTACGCGGCACTCGCCGGTATGGAAGCCAACATCTTTATGCCCGCCGACACCCCGCGGGCGAACATCGTCGAATGCCAACAGACCGGAGCAAACGTCACACTTGTCGACGGCCTCATCACGGACTGCGGTGCGATCGTTGCCAAGCGAAAAGAAGAAATGGGCTGGTTCGACGTCTCCACCCTCAAAGAGCCCTACCGCGTCGAGGGCAAAAAGACGATGGGCTTCGAACTCTTCGAGCAGTTTTCTTCGCTTGTCACTCGTCACTTGTCACTTGTCACTCTCCCTGACGTCGTCCTCTATCCAACCGGCGGCGGCACGGGCTTGATCGGGATGTGGAAAGCCTTTGACGAGATGGAGCAGATGGGCTGGATCGGTTCTGAACGTCCGCGAATGGTGTCAGTGCAGTCCGAGACTTGCGCTCCGATCGTGCGTGCTTTTCACGCGGGCGAACGCTTTGCCGACGAGTTCGAAAACGCCACGACCGTCGCTTCCGGGCTTCGCGTGCCAAAGTGCATCGGCGATTTTCTGATCCTCGACGCCATCCGTGCGTCCAACGGCACCGCCGTCACCGTCACCGACGCCGAACTCACCGCCGCCGTCGCCGAGATCGGAGCTCTAACAGGCATCTTCACCGCTCCCGAAGGCGCCGCCTGCCTCCCCGCTCTACGAAAACTGATCGACCAAAACCTCGTGCACGAACACGAGTCCGTCGTCATCTTCAACACCGGCTCCGGCATCAAGTATCTCGAAGCGTTTGAGTAGAAAGATTTTCTTTTGAAAGCAAAGAAAATGTGCGATTATCACAGTTATGAACGATCAGCTATTGCTAGAGCGAATAACACTCAATCCAAAGGTCATGACGGGCAAGCCGGTCATCAAAGGGACGCGCCTAACCGTCGAATTCATACTAAACCTTCTCGCTCACGGTGCGACGACCGCTGAAATATTGGATGAATACAAAGGCCTCCAGCCCGAAGACATTCACGCCTGTCTTTTATTCGCCGGAGAATCGCTAAGCCGTACCGAATTTATGCCGCTCGTTATGGAGACAGCTTAGATGCGGTTTTTGGTTGACGAATGCACCGGCCCAAAAGTCGCCGCCTGGCTGGCCGCCGAAGGTTACGAGGTCTATTCTGTATTCGATCAGTCACGGGGCGAACAGGACGACGACATTCTCGCCAAAGCCGTCATTGAGAATTGGATCTTAATTACCAACGACAAAGATTTCGGCGAACTCATTTATCGCGAACGCCGTGAGCACCATGGAATAATCTTCTTTCGCCTTACTGACGAAAGAGCCGCAAACAAGATCGAGGTTCTACAAAAACTTCTCACGGCCCACGCTGACAAACTGCCAGATCAGTTCGTTACCGTGACCGAGACAAAGGTGCGTTTCGGCAGTTCATAGAGCAGCATTGAGGTGGGGCCGTTGCCATCTTCAATACCGCTCCGGCGTGAAATATCTTGAAGTTTTCGGTTAAGTAATTATGAGACTTACAAGAGCGTTATTTTTATTTCTTCTTCTCGCCAGTCTTATGGCGGCACAACCTCCAAGGCCCCAAACCTGGGGCGAACAGCGAGATTTGCGGGATGCCGAAGAACTTATCATTCGAGCGATGAGTCAGTTTGGAACGACTCTCGATTTTGCAACCGTCTTTGGTACGATGTACGTCAAAGATCGAGCAATGCGTCGATTAACGATTGAAGCTGGATTGACAGAAATGTTAACCGAGGACCATTTACAATCCTTCGACACGCCGATACTGGAGCGAGCATTTATGGCGTCACAGACGGATGAATGGCTCTATTGGGTATATTTCTACTCAGAATCCAATGATGAGCGAAAAACACGCCTTGACTTTGACGTCTTTCAAACAGCAATTAGGCCAAGGGTAATGTCAAGGCTGAATCGGCGGCAAAAGACGCTTTACAAAAAGTTGTGGAGTGAAAAAGATTCTAACTCAAGCAAAGCGGCTACCTCAGAAGCCGAATTGTTTGACCTGACCGCCATACATAACGCCATTGCTAAGGTTGTTCGCTCTCAGTTTGGAAGCCAACTTCGAAAGATTCTTAAGGACAGAGTCTCAGCTCACGCCGACACCGAATCTCCGGAAATTCTGTTCGGCTCTTACACAAAATACAGAAATGTTATTGATGTGGAAGCCCGAATTAAGGGTGTTTGGGGAAAATGGCGTTTTACTGTTGTAAAAGAATTAGGGCAAATGAAGATTCTCAGAGTTTGGATTGCGGATGGTCCCGGATAGGCTACGTTTGTAATAGCCACTTGTGGCAAGCTGAATAGTAATCCCTTACCAAATTTGCTAGAATTCGGGCGGGAGTAGTGTGTCTACTCGACGGAGTAACTATATGTTTAGCGACAATTTTAGACGTGGGGAAAAAGGCGGGAAAGGACGGAAAGGGTCGAAGATGGCTTCGGCGGCGGCGGATATCGGCTGGAAGACTTTTCAGGCTGTGAACAAGGCTTTGCCTGAGAGCGAGGCGATTACGCCGAAATGGGCTGCCGAACCGCTGCTCAAATCGTACGAGCGCACGGCGCCGCCACTTGGTTTTCCGCGTGAGACCGATTCGCTTTGCCCGGCGTGCGTCAAGAGCGTTCGCGAGGGCGTGATCAATAAAACGATCCCGCTTGAGATCTTGATGAATTCGCATCCCGGCGAGATCAAGGCTCAGATCGTCGAGGAAAACGGCCAGGTTGTGATGAAAAAGATCTGCCCGACGCACGGCGAGTTTACAGATGTGATGGCGACCGATCCGAAGTTTCTCGAACGCATCGAATCGTTGTTTTACGGCCGCGATTTTAAGGCTGCCGAAGACAAACACGTTCATCATCATGGCACTTCGGATATTAAATTTGGCCGCGGGGCGGTGCTCACCGTCGATCTGACAAACCGCTGCAACATGATGTGCAATCCGTGCTTTATGGATGCGAATCAGGTCGGTTATGTGCACGAACCGACGTTCGAGGACACGAAAGAGATCCTCGACAGAGCTGTTTCGTTCAAGCCGCGTCGGCAGATCATCATCCTTTTCTCCGGCGGCGAACCGACCATCGCACCGCACTTTCTCGAATCGGTTGCGTACGCGAAGAAGATCGGTTTTTACCGCATCCTTGCCGCGACGAACGGCATTCGATACGCCGAGGACATCGAATTTTGCAAAGCCGCAAAGGCCGCAGGGCAGCACGGCGTTTATTTACAGTTCGACGGAACCAACGACGAAGACAACAAACATCGCGGCGTCGGCAATCTGTTTGACGTAAAGCTCAAAGCCATCGAGAATCTCGCTTCGGTTGGCATCAAGGTGACGCTCGTCACGACCATTGTTAATTCATGGAACAATTCCGGGATAGGCAGCATCGTTAAATTTGCTGCTGAGAATATCGATAAGGTGCAGACCATCGCTTTCCAGCCTGTTTCGTTTACCGGCCGCGACGAAGACGTGTCGGACAAGGACCGCATCGCACAGCGATACACGCTGTCAGGAATGACGCATGATCTTAAAGCGCAGCTTGACGGTGTGCTTGAGCCGCTTCGCGATTGGTTTCCGCTCAGTTCGTATTCGGCGTTCACTAGCGTGATGGATATGCTGCAAGGCGCGGACGCTCCGTGGGGCTGGTCTTCGTGCAACTGCCACCCGAACTGCGGTATTTTTACGCTGATCGTGGTCAATAAGAACACGAATCAGATGACGTCGCTGTTCGATTTCTTTAACTATGAGCAGTTTATGAAGGACGTCACCGTCATCACCGACACGGCTCGTGGCAAGAAACTCACGATGGCGCAGCTCGGTATGGCGATCATGCGAAACTTCGACGCCGGAAGGGCGCCTGAAGGCTTTCCGATCTCGCAGATCCTGAATTTATTCAAACCGTCATCGACGAACGCAAATTCCGACCGCAATGATCGCATGACAAGTGCGGGCCAGGATACGAACAGCGACGACAATTGGCGTGTCCTCTGCGTTGAGGGAATGTGGTTTCAGGACCTATTCAACTACGATTTCCGCCGCACCGAGATGTGCGTGATCCCGTATGGCACGCAAGAAGGCGAAGTCAGTTTTTGCGCCTACAACACCGGCGTCGGCTGGCGTCAGATCATCGAGGAAATGCACAAGACCGCGTCGCTTTCCGAGTGGTATAAAGAGCACGGCCGCCATGCTGTATATGCCAAGGGTCACGAAGTGCCGGGAATTGCGAAAACCCGCAGCTTGAGTTTGCCGGTGATCGCAAAGATCGTTTCGGAAGACCTTGATTCGGTCGCAACCTCGCCGTATTTGGTCGCGGAAGTTGAGGAAACGGAAGCCGAGCCCGTCGGGGTTGCGTAATGCAGATCGCCAAAACCGTTAAGAATTTAGGTGCGCTGACGCGGATGTTGGTGTTCGGAATGCCTGCGAACGCCGTTGGGTCGATCGACGTCACAAAACGGTGCAACCTTCGTTGTGAGCATTGCTATTTCTTTGCGGAGGAGCACAAAGAGGTTGAGCTGACTGTCGATAAATGGGTTGAAAAGTTTGAGGCGATGAAGGCGGCCGGAGACCCGATGTTGCTTTGCACCTGGGTAGGCGGCGAACCGATGGTGCGCAAAGAGCTGATCGATGTTGGCCGTAAATATTTCAAGCACAATACTATAGTTACGAATGGCACAATGGAGTTGCCCGACTGGACCGATTGCACTTGGGTCATCTCGATCGACGGCACCGAAGAGGCGTTTGCCAAAATGCGTGCCCCCGGCATTTATCAAAAGATCAAAGAGAACGTACTTCGTCATCCTGATCTGAAGATCCAGATCTCCTGTGTTATAACCAGTCTGACCGTGGAATGTATCGAAGACCTGATCGTCGAATGGGGGCCATTGGCCCGCGGCGGAATTATTTTCGATTTCTTTACACCGGTGAATAAGCTCGACGAATCGTTGTGGCTCGATTGGAAAACCCGCGACCGTATCATCGATGATCTTCACGCCCTCAAACGTAAATATCCCGGCTTTATTAATATGCTGGATTCGACGCTTGACCTGATGAGATCGCATAATTCACGGAGCGTAACAGATAAATGCCTTTTCAGGGAAAAGGCATTTACGCTCGGGGCAGATGGTAATCCGAAAGGCAAATGTATGATGGGCGACAATGCCGATTGTGATAAATGCGGCTGCGTCGTTCCGTTTTACATGGCTACGATGAATTCGCCCAAATTATTGGCGAAAGAAGCGTTCAAAAAAGCCGTTGGTAGAAACTAGACTTTGCGCACGTCGAATTTTGTATTAAGTGAACAGCCTTGTATTTTCAAACATGCTCCACCGCCCGGCACGGACCGTTGTCAGTATTTTTGGCATCGGCATCGGCATTTTGCTGATCGTTTTTACGGTTGGACTCGCAAATGGCACGATGCGCGAGCGCGCTGCCCGCGATAAAAATGTCGGAGCGGAAATAATGTTTCGAGCGTTGGGTAGTTTCGGGCTGAGCGGGTCGGATTCCCTTCGGCTTCCCGTTTCACAATCAACCGAGATCGAAAAGGTCGAGGGCGTGGCCGCTGTAATACCGGTTGCGCAGAATAGCGTCGCCGCGACCGACGGATTAACGGGCAGCCGTCTGATTGACGGCGTGAGTTATGACGAATATTCGGCGATGGCCGGTCTGCAGATAGTGCAGGGACGGAAGTTTGTCGATGGCCGCGACGAGATGATGTCGGACAGTGCCTGGCTCGAGCGTCGAAAGCTCAAGATCGGCGATAAATTTAAAATCTACGACCGCGATTTTGAGATCGTCGGAACCTACGAGCCGAGCGCCGGGGCGCGTATCAAGATTCCGCTCACTACGATGCAGGCCCAACTCGCGGCCGAAGGCAAAGCGTCGGCCTTTTTGGTAAAGGTCAAGGAGGGTTCTACCCCCGCCGCGGTGGGCGACAATCTACACGCGAAATTTCCTGATAATCAGATCATCCTCACGAGTGAGCTCGAAGAGCTTTACATGCAGGGGATTCCGGCCCTTAACGTCTTTCTTGATGTGGTGATCGGCGTTGCCGCGGCGATCAGCGGCCTAATAATTTTGCTTACGATGTACACGACGGTTACGGAACGCACCCGTCAGATCGGAGTATTGAAATCGCTCGGAATGTCCAACACGAATATTGCCTGGACGATTGTCCAAGAGGCGATGCTGATCAGTGTCGGCGGTATAATTTTTGGCGTCGCGGCGACGTACGCATTGAGAGCGGTACTTGGCAAATGGTCAACACTTACGGTTTCCATCGAGCCACAAATCGTCCTAACGATCGTAGTCGTCGGACTTGTTAGCGGCGCGCTCGGAGCCTTGTACCCAGGGTTGCGAGCGGCTCGTCTCGACGCCGTCGAAGCTCTCAATTACGATTGATATCCGATTTTGCCATTGCCTGAATGTCTGCGGCGGTATATTGGTCTAACTGGTAGATCCACGCTGCATCGACCTTGCCGATCTTGATCACGACATTTGCGGTCGCCGATTTACCCAAGTAGTTTTCGTACGCCGAATTACTGAAATATCGGCGGCCTCGAGTAATCACAACAAAATCACCAACCTTTAGATCCTTGACTTTTGACTTGTCTGACAGAGACAAAAATGTAAGGTCATCGCGACCAACTTTCCGAGCGTAATACTCGAACAGCATCGGAGTTTCGCACGCGATAGCTGCCCCGTGTCCGGCTCGAGCCGAGATCTCCGCCACAATGTCACGCGAACCGGCGTCGTAAAATTCGTCATGCGGAAAGTAGGTGCCTGCGGCTGACATGCCGCCGATCTCATTGGTAAACATCCTAAAATGCGGAGCGACCGAGAGTGAATTCAAAAGCGGAGCCGCAACCAGTGCCGCGAATGAGAGCGATTGCAGAATTGGCTTGAGCAACGATTGTTGAAAGAACTTTGCGGACACCCAATTTAACACGAAGCAAAATGCGACCGCCGCCGTGATCAGCAACAGAGGCTCCACAAACGTGAAATAGCGTGTAAATTTCCCTCCCAAAACCGTGAAGGGCATAAACCAAATGAATGCCCAAAAGAAAATAAAAAAACGTCCGTCACCGAGGTTGCGTCGAAACATCAGGGGCAACCCGATAATGAACAGGAAAAGGGTCGGCAGCGACGTTTTTACCGCAATAAAGATGTAATAGAAGATCCAAGGCACGCCTGCGAGCCATGCGGTCATCTTGTTCGGGAATAGCTCGCCCATAAATTCATAACTGTCATGGCCGATGCGATTTTCGCTTGAGAATTTGAGCATTTCCCGCCAAGTATCGGGCAAGACGATCGTTGGGTTTAGGATCAGAAAGGCCAAGCCCATTATGACGAAGAACTTGAGCCACCGGGCGCCTTCCAGATTCCACTTGTTTCCCGGCACAAATTTAAAAATGTTGTAATATGCAGCGGTTATACCCAGCAAAAACGGATAATATTTCGACGCCATTAGCGCAGCAAAACTCGCCGCGGCCGCCCACGCAAACCAGGTCCATCTGTCGCTACCGCGTTCAGCAGCGGTTTGGCTGCGTATCCAAAAAAGGTTCGTGAGTAGAAAAAAGAAAAGGACAAGGCTGTCCTCCTTCGCGATCCGGTCAAACCCGATCGCCATCGGCTCAACCGCCCAGAGAACCGCTGACACAAGCCCTATACTGCGTCCGAATAACTCAGAAATAAGTAAGAAGATAAGTAGCGATGTAAATGTCCCAAATAGGGCTACGGGAAACCGCAGAGCCGCCTCATCCGAAATTGTGAAATATTGCGGCGATACGACTTTGTTCAGACTCTCCGCCGCTACGACGCTAGCGGTTTGCAGGCCTTTCATCAAAAACGGATGCTCGCCGTTCTTGCCCGACAGGCCGTTAGTTCGATATTCCTCGACGGTTTGCAGCTTGTTCAGCTCGTCCTCGCCAAAGCTCTCGACACCTAGGTCGTTTACGCGCAAGGCAAAGCCGATGGCCATAAAGATAGCCAAAATAATAGCGGCAACCTTTCGATTTTTTGAGAAGAACAGGTTGTCGGAAAACTTTTCCGGGTAAATGCCGGCGGTGATTGGCGGACGGATCTGGGCTGACAATTTGTTTATTCTCCCAAAGGATTTGAGCCGCAAAATATCAGTCTAATCGGGGCGTTTCAGGCTTGCGAAAACTGAATCTGAAGATTATCCGATTGACGTTTGCTCTGTCAAAATGTGCCAATCCGATTTCCCGGCGTGATATCATTGGCGGAGATAAATATTGTCACTGTTTCGAAAATGCTGTGGTTTTACGATTGATCACCGGGGTTTTATTAGGAATCTGGCTTTTGCTGGTTTTTCTCGGCAAGGGCGGGTTCGTGCACCTTCTGTTATTGACGGGTATTGGCGTTGCAATGGTCGAAATCGTGACGGTTTTCCGCTCAAAACTCACAAAATAGCGCGCTCGCCGAACTTTTTCTGATTTTCCGGCATCTGATAAACTGATTGCGCTAAAATATTTCTCCTAACTGATGTAGACAAAGAGGCTATGGCCTCAAACGTAAGGATGTAAATGCTCGATAATTTTGGAGATGAAATTGATCAAAACCACATCTGATCGAAGACTAATCCCCAGTTGCGCGGTCTTTTTAATCGTCTATTGCATCGTGTTTTCCACTATTCGGGTACCCGCTCAATCGAGTGCCGAGTCGTTCGCACTCAACGCACCCCCGAACGATCTAGCCAAAAATGAAAAGCCCGAAACCGAGACAGGTTTTCGGGTCGAAAAGGTTCCGGTTGCAGGCGGCGGGGAACTGATCACGATTTTTGCTAAACAATCGCGCTCGAATGAATCGACTTTTGGTCCCGCAACTGAGATCCCGATGATCAGCGTGCTTCGCGATACGCTCGGCGATGATCTGCCGGAAAACGACAGGCTCCGGTACGTCTGGATGCATAACTATACAAAAGCGTCGCTGGTGCAAAAACTGTCGGCATTCGCGCCCATTCTTTATTCCAGAACCTCCAATAAGAAAAACGTCGGAACCGAAGCTCCGCCGCCTGTCATTGATGTCCAGTCGTCCGATAAGGTGGTTTGGAACAAAGTATTTTGGCTGCTTTTTAAAAATATCGTCCTTAGCGAAGTTGGCCTTGGAATGAAAACGTCAACCTTGCACTACCGACAGAATGCTTTTGAGTATCAGCAATCCGCCGTTGCGCGGGCGATGACGGTTTTGTCGCTATATCAGGAGATCGAGGGCGAAAAGGTCCTAAGTGATTCTGAGTTAAAGGATATTCAGGCTCGACTGTCGCTTAATGACAAACCCTTTGGCTGGCACGTACAGAGCGAAAACCTTGGCCGGGTTTATGATAAGGAGCTTACAAAAACCCGTGATTTTCGCGGGCACAACTGGGAACTACTTCGCCAGTATTCAGAGGCTCAGGGTCTGTATTTTGAACCGTTGGAAATGCCGGACGGTGCCGCACAGCATGCGTTAGTCTGGGTAGATGCCGCGGATATAGAGGCGAACAAAGGTAAAAAGTTCGATGCGCGGTTTCTGAATATCAAAAACCCGTGGACCGACAGCAGACTCGCAAAATGGAGTGGCTATTCACAGCAGCGTTGGTTTGACGCCGACAATCGCCAGGTCGAGCCAGAAACCCCGAACGCCAAATCCAGGCTGATGATCCCGCTTGCCCTTTACGGTCTCGATAATCCAAAGATACCGGTAATATTGGTCGATTTTCGTGATAACGGCAATCCAAAGATACGCGAGATGTCGAGGCGTCTGTTGAATGAGATCATCGGCAACGTCCTGCCGCTTACTCGTTTTGGCGGCCTTCCGTTTTTTGTCGGCCGACTCATTTACTCGTTTATAACAGGTCGCCGCGGAATCGATCTCAATCAAGCGTCGCGCCTGCGTTCGTATTCTCAGCTAAAGCTTTTGCTGTCGCTGGATGCGTCGCTCGATCCCGAATTTCGCACGGAGATCGCCAAACGAATCGAATCCGCGACGCTCAATCCGTTACAGAATGGCCTCGAGGCCGAGGCTAGACTTGCGCACACCCAATATGCAAACCTTTTGGCCTATGCGAAACGGCCCGACGGTTTGCCAAAAAAGATAACACAGGACCGACGAGAGGAGATGGTCAGGTTAACGCACGGAGGCGTTGATCGCGCGTTACTGTCGATCGCACACGCTTTTTCCTTCGGGTTAATAACGCATCGAGAAAAAGAAACGCCCAAATTGCTGGCGCAGTTGGATATTCGCCGGCAGTTGGATTATCACGAGCGATATTTGCGTGAGGTCGCTTATGCGTCGGCAAATCCGGAGGTCGATTCGGACGTTGTTAAGCTGCGTCGCTCGCTTTCATTCATTGCCGAGAACGGTGCGGCGGCTGAGGATAAGACGTCGCGCGCCCTAGCAAAGATCTTTGCGATCACGACTGATATCGACATGCGCTCGCTTTGTTTGAGCGCTCTTTACAAGGTAAATAATTCGTCGGCTAAGAACGAGCTGCTTGCAATTTACAAGAATTCAACGCCCGGTGAACGCTGGCACGACCTTTGTGCCCGTTATCTCAAACTCGCTCTCGTAGAGGGTCAGCGCATTTCATACCGCGATGCTCAGGTGATCGCCGGAATCGGCACAAATTGATCATTATTTATTGAAATACATAGAAATGAGCATTAGAACAAGGGTCTCAAGCGCCATCCTCGCATTCTTATTTCTCGCTGCCGGAAGCGTTTTCGTTACAGGTCAGAGCGTAAAGCGTGTTGTGATCGTTAAGATCGATGGTTTGCCCAGTTATTACGTCGATCATTTTGTAAAAGTGCGTGACCCAGAGACCGGAAAGTCGATCTTGCCGTGGTTCGACGAGGTCTTTTACAAAAACGGGAGTCGTGTAACCAATTTTTATACGCGAGGTATGAGCCTCTCGGGGCCGTCGTGGGGGCAGCTCGACACGGGTCAGCACCTTCAGATCAAGGGCAATGTCGAATATGACCGCTATACCCTGCACGCCTACGATTACCTAAACTTTTTTCCGTACTACCTAAAGTATGCGTTCGCAAAGAATGCCGATATGCCCGCGGTCGAGGTGATGGATCAGCTAAAGATTCCGTTGCTGTGTGACGCATTTCCATTTGAGAAACGATATACCAGTCAACAGCTTTACCAACGAGGAAATGATTGGGCCGTACTTGCAAGCGGATTTGTGCATTTGTATCCGGGTAACCCCAAGGACTTTATTGATGAATGGGCGATCGGCCTCGACTTTCGCAAAATAACGACCAAACAGGCCGAGCGCGACATTACCGGCAAACTCATCAAAAGGCCTGAGATTGATTACTACGATTATTACGACGTTTCGTTTGACCACGTCTCGCACCATAACAACGACACCGCATCGAGATTGAATGGGCTCAAAGAGCTCGATCGGCTGATCGGCAAGATCTGGGTCGCGATAACGGCGTCTTCGCGGGCGGACGAAACTGCTCTGGTTCTGGTGTCGGATCACGGATTTAACTCAGAGGAAAATGTTTACAGCCAGGGATTTAATCTAGTAAAACTTCTCGGTAGCGCGGCAGGCGGCGGACATCACGCGATCACGAAGCGGCGACTAATGCTCGATTACACCATAAAGGGAATTTATCCTTTGGTTCCCTTGATCAGGACCGCATCGGACGAGTCGTTTTATCTGAAAGGCCAGGTCAAATCGTATCCGACCGCATTGGTCGATTTTGACGGGAACGAACGCTCGTCGATTCACCTTCGCAACAGCGATCTAAACATCCTGCACATTCTGTTACAACAGCTTCGGCAGGACGGCCTCGCATCCGAACTAAGAGCGGCAGCAAAGGACAGTGTATTTAAGATCATCGATTCGTACAGGGCTGATTGGCGAACAACTGTCGATCAACTCGGCGCGGAGCTTGATGCATTACAACGTTGGATCGAGCCTCAACAAAAAATTATAAAAACCCTGCCGATGAAGTCCGAACGCGACCCTGCAATGCGAGGGGCGATCGAAAAAAACCGGCGGCTTGCGGCGCAAGTTAATATTGCCGTACAGGCCGAAGCCGATTACCGCGAGTATCTAAAGACGTTGAGGAACTTGCTTGCTCTAAAGCGTGAGACCCTAGATGCTCGAAAAATCAGGGTCGAAGATCTTATCGCGCCCGGCGCAATGGGCGAGCCCAACTCAGTTTACCAGCTGCAGAATTACGTCGTCGGTCTGTCGGGAAATGGACTGACGCTCGATCAGGACAAGAATCTCGACCTCGCAAAAAGCTTTGCGCGGGTGAACTATTTTGACCTGTTGCACGAGCAAAGGGTTCGCAATAATGTGCAGGCGGACCTCAGCAGCCGCCCAATCGACTTTGTCGCGGTGCGTATCCCGAACGGATCGCTGCCATCGGACATCCGGACGAATGAGGAACCGGTCTGGCTCTTTGGCGGTGCTGACAAGCAGGCCCTCATACTCTCTCGCATTGACGAGGATGGAGGTCAGAGCTTTCGTTATCTGCCGATCTCGGGCTTGCGGCAGGATGCGAATGTAAAGGTTACATTTCAGGTGAGAGAATTTGCAGCCGGGTTGCCGTTGAAATATTTCGAAGACAACAATTTCGCCATTCCGCCATCGCTCCGTTCGGCTTGGCTAAACGAGTGGCACACTGAGATCGAATGGCTAAATGCCACGCACAAGACGACATACTCAAACGCGATCATCGGTTTGAACGAACAGCTTGACCGCCATCGGTTATTTGATGACGAAGCTAGTATTTCGAAGGATGAGACGCTCATAAGGCGGTTTCGCGAGCGTCAGCGTCGACTGACAGAGGCGGATTTGCTGATCCTCGCCAACGACCATTGGAATTTCGACGTTCGCGGCTTTAATCCGGGCGGCAACCACGGCTCGTTTTTTCGCGTTTCGACAAATTCAACTTTTATGGTCGCGGGCGGGCTAAACACCGGCATTCCGCGCGGGCTTGCGGTCGAGCAGCCGTACGACGGCCTCAGCTTTATGCCAACGATTCTGCGTTTAATGGGCAAAATCGATAACGAGAATCGGCCTGTCGGTGAACTTAAGGAACTTGGTTTTCGTCAGTTTCCCGGCCGCTTGGTTAAGGAGATCGTCGTTCCGGCCGTGGACGGGCGCGGCTCAAAACCATGAACTATTCGGCTTGATCGCGGTTTTTTGCCAGGTGTTTTGCTCCACGCTCAGCCCCTCGCCAAAGCAAGATCACCAATCCTATAAACGTCGAAAAAAGGATCGCTCCGCGGCGCACCAATGCTAGCGCGACGCCAACCGCCGTCGTATAACCAAGCGTGTGTAGGATCAAACCGTTTCCGCCCTCATACACGCCGATCGTCCCCGGAATAAAGCTGAAAGTCGCATTTATGACCTTTGTAAGGCTCTCGATTATAAAAGCCGTCGAGACGAGTGCGTCATAGCCCAAAAACTTCAGAGCCAAATAGACCTCTGTCACGCTGACGGTATGAACTCCTAGGCTGATCCCAAACACTATAAAGAAATCGGCCCTACGGTTGTGGTAAAACTGAAAGACATTATTCTCGACATCGAGGATGTTGTGACGCTTTTTCAAAAGGAATTTCGGCGCAATATTCCGCCTTGCAAAAAAATCGATCGCGTGCGTAAGCGGGGTGACGCGATAAAGGATCGCAAGCGACAAACCAGTAAACATCAATACAGCGGCCACGACGATGACCAGCAGAACATTGCTCATCGCCGAACCGCTGCTGCCGTAATTAAATAGCAGGATCGCAACGCCGGTCAAAACGACCAGAATAACCGTTACGTAATATAGGATGTTATCGATTATTACGGCCGAAGCGCCGTGTGTCAGCGGGAGATTTTTCTTGAGCAAAACGGCCTTGGTCGCATCGCCCAGAAACGGGCCCGCAAAGCTGAAGAAATTGACTGCCTCGCCTCCGAACCGTGCGGCAACCGCGCTTCGATATTTAAAAGTTCGATGTTCGGGGGCAACGGCAAGATACATCGTCGATGCTCGCAGCAAATGCCTGACGAGATTTAGGCCCATTATTAAAACGATGCCCCATCCGACTCGTGTGACCGATTCTATCAGGCTCTGATAGCCGATCTTGTAGATTACATATATAAGAAGGCCGAGGCCCAGGAGAAAAGTTATGGCGTGAACCCAGATCAGCAGATTTGTCTTATTCGATCTCGATTTCGAGGCTGGGGTTTCGAGGTATTGTGAATCGGGTCCCAACGCGTTCTCGCTTTGCATAAAAATCGGTAAAAACGTATCTAGGCGTCAACTTTTAGTATATGCGCTCTAACTTGCGAAGCATAATGCGAGACGTTGACGACCGGCAAGTGTGGACCCGTCGTCATTCACGAGTACGAGAGGTCACACGAACGAAGCTACTTTCTCCAAACCGCTCTTTACGTCAGCACCGAGGTGGACACGGAGAGCTCGACGGCCCCGATCGAGCAGTACCTGAAAATCGCCCCGAGCCTGAGCAGCTTTGACCACGCCGAAGGTATATTTTTGGCCCGGGACGGCGAGATCAAACGCGTCGTCGGATGTTATCTGTAAAAATACGCCATTATTCGCTCCGCCCTTGTATGCCTGGCCGGTCGAGTGCAAAAATCGCGGCCCAAAACCAAGACACGTCGCAACGCCCGTGCGTTCCAGAACCTTTTCGCGGATCGCCTGGAGCAGCCGCTCCGTATCAGCGTTCATCTCGACATATCCGAGAACCGCAAAATAATCGCCCATCTCGATCTGCGACAAATGAACATCGATCAATGATCTGAGTGAGAATATTCCGGCAGCCTGCGTCAGGACTCGTGCGTAACCATCACTAGTAAACAGCGAGATACCGTCCTCCTTAAAAAACGGCTGCTCATCAGGCAGCGAACCCGTCTTTTCATACTCATCTGTGATCTTGCGAGCCTCGATCTTTGCCGATTCGACGTCGGGCTGATTGAACGGGTTGATCTGCATTATCGAGCCCGCAACGGCGGTCGCAAATTCCCAGCGGAAAAATTCCTGACCGAGATCGTCGATCGACCCAAGATCGATCTTCATGGCCGGATGGCCGGCAGACGTTAGTTTGTTATAGGCATCATCGAACGACGTATCGCCTTTCAAACTCAGAAACGCAAATATGCGATCTTCGCCGTATCTATTTGCCGATTGGATAGGTTCGCGATCGACGGGGATGATCGAAACGCCTATCTTACCGGTTGATTCTGCTACCAACTGCTCCATCCATGCGCCGAGATCATGAATCTCTGGTGAAGTAAAAATGGTGAGTTTGTCGCGACCGTGTTTGTGGCAGAGGCCGAGGATTATACCGAGCAGCGCACCTGGATTTGCGGCCGGATCGCTGTCGCGACAGGCCGTAATCATATTGTTCGCCTGCGCCAAAAATTCCCCGACATCGAGGCCCATCGACGCCGCGGCCGTCATACCGAAGGCCGACAGGGCCGAAAATCGCCCGCCGATCTCGGGCTTGCCGTAAAAGATGTGTCGAAAGCCGTCATCCTTTGCGACCTTTTCCATTTTCGAGCCGGGATCTGTTATTGCGATAAATTGTCGTCCCGCTTTCTCACGCCCGACAATGCCAGCGACTTTTTCAAAGAAATACTGCTTGAAACAGTTTGGCTCAAGCGTTGAGCCTGATTTGCTGGCGACGATGAACAAGGTCTTTGCGAGATCAAGTTTGTCCTCGACCGCTCGAACTTGAGCGGGAACTGTTGAGTCAAGGATATGAAAATTTGTCTTGCCAAAAGTTAGGGCCAAAACCTCTGGGCATAGCGACGAACCGCCCATTCCCATCAGCAAAACAGTGGTAAAACCCGCACTCTCGATATCCGTGCGAAGATCTCGATAGGTCTGCGTCTGTGTTAATTCTTCATCGACAATGTCGAGCCAACCGAGCCATTTTGCTTCGTCATCGTTTGTCCAGACGGATGCGTCCCTGGCCCAGATACGCGCGATTTTTTCCCCGAGTTTCCACTCATCGATCACAGACTGGAGCGTTTTCGACAGGTCGGCCGGCAGTTTATAGTCAATGGAATTAAGCATACGACCATATTCGGCAAATCTCGTGAGGCTGTCAAACGCGTCGCTCTGCACGAATTTCGGGTTCTCTAAGCGTCGCGCCTTCCGGATTTGTTCCCTAATACTTGTGTTTCTGCTATTATTTGGGAATTCCGAGGAAAAATTATGACTCAAGCTGAACAAAAATCGTCTCTGAAGAGTGCTGTCGAAAAGCACAAGGAATTTCTTTTTCCGGCGGTTGCGACTTACTACCAAGAGCCGATCGCGATCGTCAAAGGCGAGGGCGAATACGTCTGGGACGATCAGGGCAACAAATATCTCGATGCCTTTGGCGGTGTGCTGACGGTGAGCGTCGGCCACGCCAATCCGCGTGTTAATGCGGCGTGGAAGGATCAGGTCGATAAGATCGCGCATATGTCGACGCTTTATGCGAACGGGCCGCAGGGCGATCTGGCGGAGAAATTGGCTGAGATCACGCCGGGGAATTTGAAGAAGTCGTTTTTTACCAATAGCGGTACCGAGGCTGACGATACGGCAATCCTCGCGGCGAAGATCGCGACGGGGAATAATGAGATCGTTGTGCTGCGGCATAGTTATGCGGGGCGTTCGGCAACGGCGCTTTCGACGATCGGGCATAAGACCTGGAAGCCGATCGCTTCGCAGGTTGCGGGCGTTGTTCATGCTCACGCACCCTATTGCTACCGCTGTCCTTTCAAGCTCGAATATCCATCATGCGGCGTGGCTTGTGCGGATGATGTCGAAGAATTGATCAATACGACGACGACCGGCAATATCGCGGCGTTCATGGCCGAGACGATACTCGGCGTCGGCGGATTTATCATTCCGCCGAAAGAGTATTTCCCTCGTGTCGCCGAGATCGCACGCAGCCATGGCGGGCTGTTTATCTCAGACGAGGTCCAGGCCGCTTGGGGTCGCACGGGCGACAAGTGGTTTGGCATTGAGCATTGGGGCGTCGAGCCGGACATCATCACTTCGGCGAAAGGCATGGGCAACGGTGTGCCGATCGGCTGGACGATTGCGACGCCTGAGGTCGCCGATGCGTTCCCGGGGCTGACGTTTTCGACATTTGGCGGCAATCCCGTCTCGTCGGCAGTCGGCCTCGCGGTGATCAACGTGATCGAAGAAGATGACCTTCGCACAAACGCCCGCGTCGTCGGCGATTATTTTCATAACGAGCTGCTCAAATTGCAGGAAAAATACGCCTGCATCGGTGATGTTCGCGGCATGGGCCTGATGCAGGGCATCGAACTCGTCAAAGACCGCAAAACCAAAGAACCGTCCCCCGACCTCGTCCTTCGCGTCTTCGAAGAAACGCGGGCGCGGGGCGTCCTCATCGGCAAAGGCGGCCTCTACGGCAACGTCATCCGCACCGGCGTCATGCTCAATTCAACCACCGATTCGATCGACAAAGTCATCGAGGCATTGGATGCTGGCTTGGCGTTGTGTTAAGAAAAGAAAGAATTCACCACAGAGGCACGGGAGGGCACAGAGGGTTTTTAGAAGGGTTGTATGGTGAATGGGGTTGAATAATTGTTATGCAAATTTATTGACTTTCTTTCTCCGCGTCCTCTGTGACTCTGTGGTGAATTCTTCCTCCTTCTTATGGAATTGAATGACTTAACTGAAAAGATCATGGTTGTGCGATCAAGGTTCACAGGGTTTTTGGTCCGGGGTTACTTGAGAGTGCTTATGAGGTTTGCCTTGTCCATGAATTAAGAAAGGCCGGTTTGAAAGCCGAACGTCAACTTGCTCTTCCGGTTATTTACGAAGGCCTTAGGCTAGATGCAGATTATTTCATCGACATATTGGTTGAAGACACGGTAGTTCTCGAATTGAAGTCCGTCGAGCACATATTGCCGATTCACGAGGCTCAACTCTTAACTTATTTAAAGCTTGCGAATAAAAAGCTCGGACTGTTGATAAATTTCAACGTAACTCTATTGAAAAACGGAATTAAGAGAAGAATAAACTAAGAATTCACCACAGAGGCACGGAGACCACAGAGATTTTTTTAGAAATGATCTAATCAGACGATGGTCTGTTGCTGGTGAAAGTTTTGTTGTTAACTTTGATTTGTCTTTCTCAGTGTCCTCTGTGACTCTGTGGTGAATTTCTTATGAAAACACTGATCAAAAACGGACGGGTTGTTACGGCGGTGGACGACTATCGGGCGGATATTTTTACCCGCGGCGAGCTGGTGACGACTATCGGCAAGCGGCAGGATAAAGGAACATAAAAAGGGGGGTTCACTTAATTTCTATTTCGATGAATGACGACGGCATCAGACTGTCCAGAGCATTTTGTATTGCCGTAGCGTTTTCGCGAATTCGCGGCCATGATGTCGAAGACAGAACCATTATCGAAATGCTTCGCGTTTGTAAGTTTTGTTGATATTTTAGGTTTTGGTCGGTTGTGACGATAATGTCGAAGCCATCGGCTTCGGCCGCTGCGATAAGGTCTCCATTTTCAAGCCTTTGCCAGCCGAGTTCGTAAGCAGTAATAATCGAATGTTCCGGTAGAAGTTTTCTCAGTGGAACAGGCGTTCCCTGATCGAATAAAATCTTCATGCCGCGTTTTTGAGTTCTTCGATCTCGTGATCCAGAATGGCGAGAATTTGTTCGCGTTTTACGCCGGGAAACCATTCGAGAAATTCATCGATGGAAACGCCGTCCTTCAAATTTTCAAACAACGCGGAAATCGGTACACGAGTATCCCGGAAAACCCATTTACCGCTTACCTTTGCCGGGTTTCGCTCGATGGCCATTTCATAAGTTAAACTTTCCATCCTGATATAATAACGTAGATCAGTTGAGATGAAAATACTTTTTGATTTACTACAAGGGTAGGGAATGCTGAGAAAGACTCAATTTTCCCATTATCTCTGTGGTAAATTTCTTATTATATGAAAACCTTAATTAAGAATGGCCAGGTTGTTACTGCTGTCGACGACTACCACGTCGATATCTTTATTGACGCCAAGACGGTTACGACGATGGGAAAAGGCGGCCTCTACGGCAACGTCATCCGCACCGGCGTCATGCTCAACTCAACCACCGATTCCATCGACAAAGTCATCGAGGCTCTCGATGCTGGGTTGGCGTTGCGTTAGAAATACTTGACCAAGTAGGCCAAGTAGGCTATAATGGCCATGTTATGAAAACAGCCAATATCGCGCAGTTGAAAAATGGTTTGAGTGCCTATCTTGCAGAGGTTAAGCGAGGCGGGCAAGTGCTTGTTAGCGAGCGAAACGTGCCGTTCGCCAAGATCGTGCCACTCGACTATATCGATGATTACGATACTCATGAGTTGCGATTGATCGCTGAGGGAAGACTGAGACCTCCGGAAACCAGTGAACCTTTGCCCGAGTCATTTTGGGAGGAGGAACGTCCCAATGTTCCGCTTGAAACAATACTAAGAGTAATTCGAGAGGATCGCGATGCAAGGTGAACCGGCTTTTTGGGATACGAGTGCGATAGTGCCGCTGATTTGTTTTCAAAGTTCAACTAAGGCGGCCCACAACGTCCGCCGTCGATTCAACATAGCTATCGTGTGGTGGGCGACTCCGGTTGAAGTGCACAGTAGTGTGAACAGATTGCAAATGGAAAGTGCTTTGAGCCCCGAGGAAGCGGAAAAGGCATTATTGGATTGGGAGAAACTGAATACTCGTGCCGGACGGATAATGCCGGACGACGATCTTCTGCGTTTGGCCATTTCGATGCCTCACACATATAACCTCCGAGCTGCGGATGCCCTTCAACTCGCGGCCGCGCTTGTCTGGTGCAATGAGCGTCCACGCGATCGACCCTTTTTTTGTGCTGATAAACGATTGTCCGCGGCCGCCCAGGATGCAGGATTTGATGTCGTTGAGATTGGTTGAACGAGTTCGATTTGAAAGGAATTGTAGTTCAAAGGTCGGTCTCGGCGTCGCAGGCGATCCGGCCTACGGCAACGACAGCCCGCTCTACGGAGCCATGGGCTTTGTCCGTAAATCCGAGAAGAAATCCGGCTTGACAAGAAAAAATAAGACGTGACATTTGGCGTTAAGAGCGTTAGGAAATGAACGAATAGAAGAGCAACGCGGAGAAGAAAACCCCTTAGTCGCGTTGCCCAATTCGACGATCGTTTCGGTCAACAAATTGATCGGGTTTTTGAATGGTGGCTTGGCGAAAAAGGGATTCACTACAGACGCAAGGAGAGCACAAGGATTCAGATTTTATTTAAGATTTTTTAGGTTTCCGGCAGGTTAAGTTGCTGTCGCGTTATTCGGAACACGATAAAAATTGGAGAAAATACATGAAACGACAAATCTATCTAGTAATTCTACTAGTAATTAACATAAACCTCTTGACTACCGGATGTAATGTCGAGAAGCCCTCGGAAGTAGTGAAAGCCGCGTTTATAGCTGCAAATGAAGGCAAGTATAAGGAGGCAGGAGAGTTTCTTGGGCAGCCGAGTATATATATGGGCTATACGGGACTTGCATTGGGGTATGGGACCCAGGCAGAAAATTGGAACAAACTTACTAGAAACGGGACAATTTCAAACATCGAAATCTTGAAGGAGGACATTCGTGAGGTAAATCGCGGAAAAGAAGCGACTGTTTACTTTAAGTTGATTTTTAAGGATGGTAGTTCAGAAAATCGACAGGCGGGAGTAAGCTACGGACTTTGGAGGAACGACAGATCTGAATTTTGGTCGATTCAAGACCTCAAACTTTAATGAATGGAGTGAATTCAATTTGGTCATTACGTTGAAGACGTATCTCTTGTTCTCGGCAGTTTTGATCTCGGAGATGAAATGTTTGAACGTTACTCGATCGCTCGATGTACGGAAGCGTCTTTCTCGAGTAGCGATTTTTTAGGGAATGATTTCTTATGAAAACGCTTATTAAGAACGGGCGGGTTGTTACTGCGGTGGACGACTATCGGGCGGATATATTTATTGACGGCGAGACGGTGACGACCATCGGCAAGCGGCTGGATATGGAGGCGGATGTTGTGTTGGACGCGTCGGGGAGGCTGGTGATCCCGGGCGGGATCGATCCGCATACGCATATGGAGCTGCCGTTTGGCGGGACGCACTCGTCGGACGATTTTTTTACCGGGACGCGGGCTGCGGCGTTTGGGGGGACGACGACGATCATTGATTTTGCGGTTCAGACGAAGGGCGAATCGATGACCGCGGGCGTCGATGCGTGGCACGCTAAAGCAGAGGGTAAGACCTGTATCGACCATGGGTTTCATCTCATCACGACCGAGTTTGAGGACGGCGACGAGACAGAAATGTACAAGCTGATGGACGAGGGCGTCACGTCGTTCAAGCTGTTCATGGCGTATCCGGGCGTGTTTTTGGCGGACGACGCGACGATCTTTCGTGCAATGTCGGCGGCCGGAAAACGCGGCGGCCTCATCTGCATGCACGCCGAGAACGGCATCGTCATCAACGAGATCATAAAACGCTTCCTCGCTGATGGGCGGACGGCTCCGAAGTATCACGCGTTGACGCGGCCGACGATCGCCGAGGCCGAGGGTGTCCACCGAGCCATAGCCATTGCAGAGATGGCCGAGTCGCCGGTTTATATTGTTCACCTTTCGTGTACGGATGCTCTCAATCAAGTCCGACAGGCGAGAGATCGCGGCATCGCGGCGTTTGCCGAGACTTGCCCGCAGTATCTTTTCCACTCGATCGACGATTACGGTGACGGCTGGGAAGGTGCGAAATACGTCATGACGCCGCCTCTGCGTGAAAAGCACAACTGTGCCGAACTCTGGAAAGGCCTCAAGATGGACGACCTGCAAGTCATCTCGACCGACCACTGCCCGTTCTGCATGAAGGAGCAAAAGGAACTTGGCAAAGACGATTTCTCAAAGATCCCGAACGGAGCTCCCGGAGTTGAGAACCGAATGAACCTCATCTACAACGGCGGCGTGGTCGAGCAGCGTATCTCGCTCAATCGCTTTGTCGAGCTGACCTCAACGGCTGCCGCGAAGATGTTTGGCCTGTTCCCGAAGAAAGGCACGATCGCTGTCGGCTCCGACGCGGATATCGTCATTTTTAACCCGGATACAGAACACGTCTTTGGCGTCGACGCCGAGCACATGAACGTTGATTACTCTTCCTACGAAGGCTGGAAGGTAAAAGGCAAGGTCGAAACCGTGCTCTCACGCGGCCGCGTAGTCATCCAGAACGGCGAACACAAAGGAAAGGCGGGAGACGGGCAATTCCTCAAACGAGGCGAGTGCGTGAAGGCCTAACTACTCAAATTTTCCAAAATTGCGGATGAGCTAAATAAGGCGGCCGTTTTGGCCGCCTTCTCCTTACTAGAATGGAATGAATCTACGGTGCCAAGAGGTCCGCGTCGGTTGCTGTTAGCCGTTTGTAAGTCACCACCAGCGGATTGGCAACTGCCAGTGTTCCCCCGGCCGCATCTGTGGGATCCTGGCTGGGCGTATAGCGCCGCGATCTGGACTGGATACGCGTTATCGTGTTGTCATCATCGACCGAAAATAGATAGGTCGTCCTAAAGTGTCGCGACAGAGCAACATCTTGAGAAGTTAGGTTTACAGGATCATCAATTGGGTACACAGGCACGTAAGTTCCCTGTATTAGAATGATAACCAGCTTGCCATCGTCGCGGCACGTCCAGCTCCCGATCTGCGGTGAGCCGGTTCCGGCGTTTATTAGGTAGTCCGGAAGCCCTGTCCAGTATTGGTTCGCAGTGCCGTCGGCGTTCAGGGTCAGTTGGAAAGCGAAATTATGTACGATAGTGCCGTTCCCAAAAACGTCGGATTGGCTAGGACTCAAAAAAGTACCGGTAAAGTTGAATTTTTTGCAGCCAGTCTTTGGCGCCGCCGCAAGGGCGGTGACCGACATGAATATTGTGATCGCCGCGAGGACGATAATTGTTCTTTTAAGCATCAAAAGTGCCTCCTTTTTTCTTGTTGAGTTTTCAGAGTTGTATTATACACTACAACGGCCCAACCAGTTTGACATCTCTGTGCCCCATGTTTGGCAGACCGTTTTGGCGAAGTTGACCATTATTCGCGGCCAATTACGTTTCGGCACGTATTCTATTGAAGTATGGGTGAGATCGTGGGAACCGTGACCGACGAGCAGTTGCTGAAACGCCGTTAGTATTCGAATTGATGATACGAGTGTTTGAAATTGTAAAACGAAAGGGCGACGGTTTTGACGAGGAATCTTCGCCGCCAAAACCGCCGCCCAATCAGTACTTTCTTGCCGCCCTAACGTTTCGGTTCCAGAACGATTTGACGCCCTATACGGTTGCCCACAACTTCGCGGATCTGCAGGCG